>JAOADO010000009.1 GCA_026417275.1 Verrucomicrobiia bacterium | reverse complement strand
CAATTGAATTCTCCAGACACGACATAGCAAAAGTTGTCCCCGCAAAGGTTGAAGAATTGCGACTGACAACAATGATAGCATCCAGCGGCGAGATGCTCACCGAAGGCAGACTCGTGATTCATCCCGGAGACAAACGACTTTTGCGGATAAAACTGCCTGCTTCGGGTCGTTTCTGGTATGCCTTTGTGAACGACCAGAGCGCCTGGCCCTGGATGGACAAAGACCAGATTCTCATCATGCTCGAAAAACATCCAGACCCGACAAAACCGAGCGTTGTTGAATTTTTCTACTCCATTCCGCAGTCGGGGATTGGCAAAGGTGGCGACTTACGAGATTTGCTTGGACCGTCGTTTGACCTGCCTTTGCAAAACGTGACATGGACGGTGTATTATCCTGAAAACTGGGAGTTCAAAACTGCAGAAGGAACGTTGCAACTTGTTTCGAAAACACCGATGTTCGTTCCGCTTCAGGTTGACGCCAGCTCGTATATGCAGGCAGAAATGGCGCGGTTCAAACAATTAACAAAAGAGGCGGAGAACTTGATTGTTACAGCAAACACGCTCGTCCAGCAGGGCGCTCCACAGCAAGCAAAACGCGCCTTTCAAGCTGCGTATAAAATGTCTCAACAGGATGCGGCGTTGAACGAAGATGCGCGCGTTCAACTGCACAATTTAAAGATGCAACAAGCAATACTTGGATTGAACCAGAGACGACAAACAGCGTTTGAACCCACGGATAAAACAAGAACTGGCGGTCAAATATTCACACAATGGACGCCGGGGCAAGAACCTGATTATACTCAACAACAAGTCAGGCAAGTTTTAGAAACAACGCCGACCGAGGAAAACGTGGCACTTTCTAAACTTGCGGAACGGCTCATCAGACAACAGGAAGCGGCAGTCGGAAAGCCAGTTGCCATCAGACCTACCCTGCCCGTGTTTGGAAATAAAATCGAATTCGCTGTGCCGCTAAAGGTCAATCCATGGGCAGACATTTCGGTAAAACTCCACACAAAATACCGCGCTTTTAAAGAAGCCGCTGAATCTAATCTTGCAATTGTTGCCATCCTTTTCGTATTTATCGCTATCGCCACAGGAATTTCATACGCGAGAGCGAAGAGATAAAAAATTTGTAGTACGGTGGCAATCCCGTGACAGCAGAGACAACACTGCTTTACGTGGTTGGTTATTAACGATGCGAGAATTTTCATACGCTATCGTGTGATTAAACAGGGGAGGGGATATTCGCTTCGTTTATAAGCCAGTGTCGTAGTCACTGGAGCGACATTGCCACCGTGCTCTTTTAAAAACAAACTCTGCCTTTTAAAACATTTACTTGCTGGCGCAGAGATTGTTTATCTGGCTGGCGGCGTATCCGGCGCCGAAGCCGTTGTCAATGTTTACAACTGTTATCCCGCTGGCGCAACTGTTGAGCATTGCAAGTAGCGTTGTCAAGCCGCCAAGATTTGCGCCATAGCCAACGCTGGTTGGAACAGCGATTACAGGCTTTGCCACCAGTCCTGCAACAACGCTTGCCAGCGCCCCTTCCATACCCGCAACTACGATTATCACATTCGCTTGCTGGATTTTTTCGAGGTGCATGAAGAGTCTATGGATGCCTGCAACACCGATATCATAAATTTTTTCCACAATGTTGCCCATTATGTCTGCGGTTACAGCCGCCTCTTCTGCAACTGGAATATCGCTTGTGCCGGCGCAGAGAATGCAGATTTTACCCGGTCTTTTTTGAATCGGATTTATTTCAATGGTTATGCAACGGGCGATTTCGTGTACAACGGCTTTTTTAAAATGTTTTCTGACGGCTTTAATTTGTTCGGCAGTAACACGGGTGATTAGAACATTATGATTATTGTTAATAAGTCTTTTTACGATTTCAACCACCTGATTTGCTGTTTTCCCGGCGCCGTAAATTACCTCAGGAAACCCCTTTCTTAATGCGCGGTGTGTGTCAATCTGGGCAAAACCGAGGTCTTCCACCGGCGCGCGTTGAAAAGCCTGAATCACAGTTTCCAGCGAAACTTTTCCATCTTTGAACTGTTGCAACAGGCGTTCTGCTTCCGATTTGTTCATGATTAAAGATTATTAAACGCAAATGAAAAATCAATCATTTGAGGAAAAGTTTTGGAGAATTGCATTGAAGACAAATTAAAAGTAGGTGTTATAATCTGGTTTATGGAAATTAAAAAGACAGCGGTGGTAATGACAGCGGCAATGACCTTGATTGCCATGCCGGCGGGAATTTCGGATGAGGGAATGTGGCTTTTTAATAAACCACCTCGAGAAATATTAAAGGAGAGATACGGTTTTATACCCTCCGATGAGTGGTTGATTCATCTGCAACGTGCGTCTGTGCGGTTCAATAGTGGTGGCTCGGGTTCGTTTGTTTCTGAAGACGGACTTGTAATGTCAAATCATCATGTAGGAGCAGACGCTCTTCAGAAGATGAGTAATGAAAAACGCAATTATTTAAAGGACGGTTTTTATGCGCGCACGCTTGAAGAAGAAATCCCGTGCCACGACCTTGAATTGAACGTATTGATGAGTATCGAGGACGTAACCGAACGCGTGAATGCTGCTGTACCGAAGGATGCACCACCCGAAGAAGCATTTTCTGCAAGGCGAAAGGTTATTGCCGAAATTGAAAAAGAATCGCTCCAGAAAACAGGTTTGCGGAGCGACGTCGTAACTCTGTATCAAGGTGGCGCTTATCATCTCTACAGATTTAAAAGATACACGGATGTGCGGCTGGTGTTTGCGCCTGAACAGCAAATCGCGTTTTTCGGTGGGGACCCGGATAATTTTGAATATCCCCGCTATTGTCTGGATGTCTGTTTCTTCCGCGTTTATGAGGATGGGAAACCAGCAAAGATTGAACATTACCTGAAATGGAACGAAAGTGGAGTGTCTGAAAATGAACTTGTGTTCGTCTCGGGGCATCCTGGCAGGACGAGTCGCCTTCTTACGGTTGCTGAGCTTGAATACTTGCGTGATGACTCGCTACCATATTTGCTTGAGCGACTTTATCGGCTCGAAGTTCTTTTGAACGCATGGGGACAGAGAAGTCCAGAAAATGCCAGAAAGGCGATGGACGATTTGTTCGGTGTTCAGAACAGCCGAAAAGCGAGGGTTGGTAGATTAGCTGGTTTGCTTGATTCAGACTTCATGGCAAAAAAACGCGAGCAGGAGGCACGGTTGCGCGACGAAGTTGCCAAAAGAGACAATCTGAAGGATTGCGTCGACGCATGGGACAAAATTGCGCAGGCTCAAAGTGTGATTCAGAAAAATGCGCTCCGATATCGTATGCTTGAGCAGGGACACGGTTTTAACAGCGAACTTTTCCAGATAGCACGAACTCTTTTGAGAGCGGCGACCGAACTGCCAAAACCCAACGGAGACAGGTTAAAAGAATTTAGAGACTCCGCGCGTCCATCGCTTGAACTGGAACTCTTCAGCACAAAACCGATTTACGAAGATTACGAAGAGGTCAGACTTGCTGATTCATTAACCTATCTGGTATCAAAACTCGGGTATTCTGACCCGATTGTTCAAAAAGTCCTCAATGGAAAATCTCCGAGCCAGCGTGCGGCAGAACTCGTTCATAACACGAAGGTAAAAGATGTAGATTTGAGGAAAAAGATTTATCACGGCGGCATGGATGAACTGCAAAAATTAAACGACCCGATGATTGAACTCGCAAAACTTATTGACCAGCCAGCACGCGAGGTTCGCCAGATAATTGACACACAGGATGAAATCAGGCAACAAGCTCACGCTAAAATTTCCCGCGCCCGTTTTGCTATCGAAGGCGATAAATCGTATCCCGATGCCACGTTCACATTAAGACTAGCCTTTGGAACAGTGAGAGGATACGAAGAGAACGGTAAACACATTCCGTATCAGACAACTTATAGCGGACTGTATGAACGCGCGGCACTCATGGGATACAAACATCCATTTGACCTTCCAGATAGATGGTTAAAGGCAAAGTCAAAACTCAACCTTGACACGCCACTGAATTTCGTGAGCACAGCAGACATAATTGGCGGCAATTCGGGGAGTCCTGTAGTGAATCGCAAAGGCGAATTTGTTGGTATTATTTTTGATGGCAATATACAGTCACTGGTTCTTGATTTTTACTTTACAGATATACAGGCGCGTGCCCTCGCTGTTCATTCAAAGGGTATAATCGAAGCATTGAAGAAAGTTTATAAAGCGGATGCACTTGCAAACGAGTTGCTTGGGAAATATAAAACCAAACATTGATTTATTTATTTGGCAACATCCTCCGTTTTTGACATGAGGCGAATTTTTGATAAATTTTAAATGCTCATTTCGTTTGCATATTATTCCTGACAAAGTTTAGATTAATTATTTATTTATGGGTGAACAAAAGATACCAAAACCGAATTTAATACCGTTTCTAATAGCGGACGTTTTAATGCTTGCCGTGGCAGGCTTTATTGTGTATTTCAGCAAATGGCCCCTCGAGCCATGGCAAGTAGCGATTTGCGCGTTTGCGGTTCTTGCCGGTGGCGTTTTTCTTGTGACTCCTTTTTACCTTGAACACAAAGCCACCTTAAAGATTGCCGAGAGCGAGTCGTTGGTCTCCACCGTTTCTAAAATTCAAAAACTTGAAGAAGTGGCAAAGCAGATTACAAGCGCCACAAATTACTGGCAGGCGGCGCAGGCGGACGCGGCGAATACAGTGGAAACCGCCCGCCAGATTCATGAGCGAATTTCCAGAGAAGCGCGCGAGTTTGCCGATTTCATGCAAAAGGCAAACGATGTGGAAAAAACAGCTCTGCGAATTGAGGTTGAGAAGTTAAACCGAATAATGGACGAGAATCTGCAAGTGGTTGTGAATCTTCTGGACAACGTTTACGCGCTTTACAGGGCGGCTCTGCAATCTGGTGACAAACGACTGATTGAACAAATTGCGCTATTCCAGATGACGTGTCGGCAGATTGCTCAGCGGATAGGACTTGTGGCGTTCGACGGAAAGAGCGGCGAAAAGTTCAGCGCCGAACGGCATAGAAACGTGGACCAGAAGGCGCAAATTCTTCCAGATGCGGTTATTGCTGGCGCGATTGCACCAGGCTATACTTATCAAACAAAGATGTTGCGTCAGGCGCTTGTGTCTGTAGGTTCACCACAGGATATGAAACAGGAGCCAAACACAGGTTCGCCGTCATAGTATGAATTTCGCGTAAATACCGCAATTTCATGAACATCATTTATTTTGACATTGAAACACAAAAGTCTGCCGAAGAGGTTGGTGGATGGAACTCCATCTCAAAAATGCGGATGAGTGTTGGGGTTACCTATAGTACCGCCACTGGAAAATACAACATCTACTGCGAGGAAGACGTTCCACTTTTAATCAAGGAATTGATGCGCGCCGATCTGGTTGTCGGCTTTAACATGTTGCGGTTTGATTTTGAAGTTCTGCATGGTTATACGCCGATTGACCTGACGCAACTGCCCCACCTCGACCTTCTGGTTGAGTTATACAAAGTAGCACAGAAAAAGTTGTCTTTAGACGCCCTGGCGACCGCAACGCTTGGTGTTGAAAAAACCTCGGACGGTATTCAGGCGATTAAGTGGTATCGCGAGGGTAAACTTCTTGAAATTGCTGAATATTGCTGTTACGACGTAAAAATTACTCGCATGCTTCACGAATACGGCAAAACAAATAAAAGAGTTTATTACTTTGATAGATTTGGAAAAAAACAGGCGATACCGGTAAATTGGTGAGTCGGTCTCCTGTTCTTATCCCGTTTAGCAATAGACATAATTAACTGCGTTCAAATAGTTCTCCTTTGGATTTTTTTGCTGTAAAAATCATATCTCCGTGCCATAATTTCTCTCATGAAAAAATCAGTCGGTGCAAAACCATACATTTATCCCGCGCCTGTAATGGTTGTTGGCACTTACGACGCGCAAGGAAAACCCGATATCGCGCCTTTTTCGTGGGGCGGAATATGTTGTTCTGACCCGCCATGTGTGGCAGTTTCCCTGAGAAAAGCCACCTACACTTACCACAATATAATTCAAAAAAAGGCGTTCACAGTAAGCATTCCATCCCAGGACTTGATTAAACAAACTGATTTTACCGGGATGGTTTCTGGCAAGGACGTTGATAAGTTCACAAAGACAAAACTTACACCTGTAAAAAGCGCTCACGTAGACGCGCCATATCCGTCAGAATTTCCGGTAGTCATTGAGTGCCTCCTCATTCACACAATCGAGCTCGGCATTCACACGCAGTTTATTGGAAAAGTGGTGAACACATTGATTGACGATTCTCTACTGGAAAAAAGTGGTTTAGTTGATATTAAAAAAATGAAACCATTCGTGTTTATGCCAGATAGTTACGCCTACTACAGTGTAGGTGATTTTATCGGACAGGCATTTTCTGTTGGCGAAAAATTAATGTGAGCTGTTGCTGGAGAGGCAGTTTTGCCTGGCAAAAATAGGGAGGCTTTGCTCCTGCAAAGCCAGGATGTAAAGAACACGCGGGTATTACGCTTTTGCGCAAACATATGATTATACGATAAACGAATGGACGGGAGGTGGTTCCTCCCAAAACGGAGTTTAAGGCGTAAGTCTCTACCGTACCAAATGTAAATGATGCATGGCGCCCTCTATTCCAAAAATAAATAGTGTCGGGAATTTTTTTAAATGAATGACAAACAAACAATTATTAAACACGAAACAGACGCTTTGCGGGAAAGAAGTGCTTGCGGTTGGAGAATCAGGCTTATAAGCAAAGAGGACGTCGGCGCCGCCGCGTGGACGCATGTGGTAGACATTGATGGTGCAAAACCGCATTACCATAAAAAATCGCTGGAAATATACTATGTTTTAGAAGGTGAGGGAGAAATAATATTGAACGAGGAAAAGAAAAAAATTTTCAAAGGTTCAATTGTTCAAATCCCACCAGGCGTTATTCACGGCGCAATTGGCAAAATGCGCGTCCTGGTAATAGGAATTCCTGATATTGATGAAAACGATATTTTTTATGTTCAATGATAAATTGAAAAAGCAAGATAACATCATAATAGTTCTGTTGTGGTTGATTACTCTGGTAATCATGATGAAGGAGACTTCAATGAATGCCGCTGAATCACCATTTAAAATTCGCGGAACACTGCCATGGCACAATTTTTTAAGCGGTCCAAGCGCATGGAACGAAGTAGATTATGTTAAATACCTCGATAAAATGAAGGAACTTGGGCTTAACCTTATCGCCTTTCATTGTTATACAGGCGGTGGCGAACGCTATTCCACTTATGTTGAGCCGCTCATAAAAATCGAATACAGAAATATCGTTCCCGAATGTTTTCTTGACACATCGCTCACGGCGCGCTGGGGATACCGTCCATTGCATGTGAGCAAATATGCTTTTGGCACGGATAAACTGTTTCCTAAAGTTGCCGACACCGATGCTTTTGGCGCCGACTGTGCGCTTTTAGCAAGGAACAAGGAGGAACGTTACGGTCGGGCGCAGGCATTAATGAGAAAAGTGATTGCGCTGGCGCACGAGCGAGGGATTCAGGTCGGCATCGGTTTTGAATTTGGAATTCATCCACCGGAGTTTGCCTCTGTTGTGCCCCCATCGTCCTGGATTCGCGGTGTGATGTTGCCAGACCCAACTCATCCAGCATCCATCGAAATTCTTTACAAAACCATAGATAATATTCTGGAAAATTATCCCGACATTGACTGGATATGGCTCTGGCTTCATGAGTTTTCAATGGACGTTATGCGACCCTACGCATCCGCAGAGTTTCGGGAACTATACAAGCGCGATTGGCAGTATTTTCAGGATGCCGAATCGGAGGAAGCAATTTTCACAGGCGTTTGGGCGCTTGCCTATATTCAGCTTGCCCGCGATTATATTGCGAAAAAAGCGCCGAAGGTGCGAATTGTTATCAGCGGGTGGGGAAACAAAAACCAACTCCCAGCAGTTCTGGCGGGTCTGGATCGCGCCCTACCGCTTGACATCGTTTTCTCATGTTTAAATCCGAATCAAGGCTGGGAACCACAGATGCCAATAATAGGAGAAATCGCAAAGCGCCGTCTTGTATGGGCAGTTCCGTGGTTTGAGGGCGACGCCCGACTGTGGCATCTTCAACCGCGTGTGAGTCTGATGCGCGAACAGGTTACGCTCGCCCATAAACAAAAACTCGATGGCGTTGTGGCAATTCACTGGAGAACAGAGGAAACAAAGGCAAATCTCGAGGCTTTTGCTGAATACGTAAATAACCCGACAAATGCGGCGGCTACGCTTGATTTTTATAAAAAATTCTGCGAACGCGAATATGGAAAAGAGTTGGCTCCAAAAATTGCCGAAATTCTTACATGGTACGATATCAATCAGGAACCTGCGGCGTATTCACCGGAGTATTATCCCTACGAGGTGGTATGGGGACTTATAAGGAACGACCTTCGTTCACGAATCCAGAAGGATATCGAGGAATTAAAAGCGTTAAAAGCAAAAGCAACCCACACTGCTCACCAGGAAAACATTGATTGGTTAATTGCTAACCTTGAGTTTACACTGTTGCTCGACCAGGTATCTCGCGCCATTGAACCTGGATGGAGATTGCGTGATAACTGGTTGCGCGGACGCATTGACAAACTCCAATTCAAAGACCAACTCGCGGAGGCTAAAAAGAGTTTTGAATCCGCACCCATTGAGCAGTTATTCAAAACCTTTGCAAGACGAGTTCGCTCCCGTGGTGAACTCGGCGTTTTGAGTTCGCTGAATCAAAAACTCTGGCTTCAATATCTAGACATTAAAAATTTCCTCGAAAAAGAAAAGGTTGAGTAACGCCCATGCAAAATAAAGTCGTGGATCCTTCCAGAAGACATAAGATTATTTTAAAATTGCTCGTTGCCTTCATTGTAATATTGAATGTCTTCCTGTTTGTTTATACCTCGAAAAAATTCTCTCAATCATCAGGCGGGGATGATAAATCTGAATCTGAAAAAATAAATACAAAGGAAATCCATTCGGAATACGGCGGCTCCCAGAGTTGTGCAGAGTGTCACGTTCAAGCGTTTGAAAAATGGCGCGCTTCTCACCATTCCCTTGCCGAAAGGCAGATAATCTCCGCTGTTGATAAACCGTCTTTTGACCCGCCGCGAAAGTTCAAACATGGAACACAGGTTTCGGAAGTCAAAATTAACAATAATAGATACGAAATCATAACCACGGGGACAAGTGGCAAACCAGAAACATTTTTTCCCGATAGGATTCTTGGCGTTTCACCGTTGAGACAGTTTGTTATACCATTCGGTAATGGACGTTATCAGTTAACAGAAATAGCAGTGGATTCTCGCTCAAATGAATGGTTCAATGTGTATGGAGATGAAGACCGCCAGCCAGGGGAATGGGGGCACTGGACAGGACGCGGAATGAATTGGAACTCAATGTGTGGTGTTTGCCACAATACCCGCTTGTTCAAAAACTACGACCCGAAAACCGATTCATATAACACAAAAATCGCGGAAATGGGCGTTGGATGCGAAGCCTGCCACGGACCCCTTCGCCGCCACAATGAATGGCAAAAGAAAAACCCAAATAAAAAAGGTGATACCACAATTACAAAGTTTTCCACAAACCAATGGATTCACATCTGCGGTTCATGCCACTCAAGAAGAGGCGACCTGAACGGCAATTTTGCGCCGGGCGATAATTTCTTTAACCATTACACGTTGGTGATTACGGACGAAACAGATATTTACTATCCAGATGGACAGGTTCGCGACGAAGATTTTGAACTTGGCGCCTTTTTATCGAGCAGGATGGGGCGTGCTGGTGTTAGTTGTATGGATTGCCACGACCCGCACACGGGGAAAAATATTCTTCGCGATAACGCGCTTTGCATGCGATGTCACGAAACGCCGATTCCTCCGGCTCCGAAAATTGATGCCCAAACTCATTCCCACCACAAGTCTGATACGCCGGGATTTTATTGCAAGGACTGCCACATGCCACAAACGGTTTACATGCAACGTCACTGGCGGCGCGACCATGGATTTGGGATTCCAGACCCCCGGATGACTACCAAGTTCAACATTCCCAACGCGTGCAACAGATGTCATACAAACAAGTCGCCAGCGTGGGCACAAGAATATGTTGAAAAATGGTATGGTGAACGGATGAATCGCTGGTCTCAAGAAAGAACAATAGCCGTAGCGCTTGCCCGAGAAGGTAAAAGCGAGGCAATTCCAGGCTTACTGAAGATATTAAACACAGAGCAAATTCCTCTCTGGCGCGCTGCGGCTGTAAATCTGTTAAAACGCTGGTTGTTTGAACCACGAGTCCAACAAGCAATTTTATCGGCGTCCGACGACCCCGAACCTATTGTCCGTGAAAATGTAGCCCGCGCGTTGGAAAATTATGCCGACTTTAACAACGAACTTTTCGAAGGGGTTTTAAAACGACTTTTAAATGATAGAATGCGCGCTGTTCGTGTACGCGCCGCATGGGCTCTGCGGAGTCAAATCGACGCAAACTCGCCTGTGGGACAAGAACTCATGGCGTCCATGATTTATAATAGCGACCAACCCGCTGGCTTGCTTCAATTAGGTGTTTTCCATTTCGACCGCGGAGAATCCGAACATGCACTCGAACTTTTGAAGAAGGCGCTCACATGGGAACCAAAATCAGCGCCGCTTCATTACGCCATCGCGGTTTGCCACAGCGTCGTTGGGCGACCGCAGGACGCTATTCCCATGCTCGAAAAAGCCTGTCAGTTAAATCCACGCGAAGCGGAATACAAATTCAAACTTGCCCTGGCCTATTATGAAGGCGGGCTTCTGGATAAAACAATTCGAACACTCGAGGAAACCGTGAAACTTGACCCGGAGTTTTCTCGAGCCTGGTACAACCTTGGTCTTGCCTATAATTCAGCCGGAAGACAGCAGGATGCTCTATCTGCTCTTAACCGTGCCGAAGTTTTGAATGAATATTCGGCTGAAATTCCTTACGCTCGCGCAACAATCCTTTTTAACCTGAATAAATACGACGAAGCAAAACAAGCCGTCCTACGGGCTCTGAAGATTAATCCCAACTATGCCGACGCCATTAACCTTTTGAAACGAATCAACAGATGACCATCGTTTCTAACAAAAAACCGCATTGACAACTGTGATTAACCAGCAATCGTTTCCGTCCCTTTCCCGTGTCTCATAGAAGCAGAGATTAGAAAACGCCACGCGGAAATGCCTCCGGCAAAACTCAAAACTGCCGTCGCTAAAAAAGAAAGATTAGCATTCATTGCATAAAGAGCGGTTGAAAAAATTGGTCCAAACACAAAGGCGAGCGTTGCCGCGCTATGGGCAATTCCAAGCGTTGCACCTTGCTCGCCTTGTACCGCGTTCACTGAAATTTGCCCGATTGTTGGAGTCCTATTGATGTTCGAAGCCGCAGAAAATATTGTAAGCAAAATCATCAAAATCGTAATTTCTTTAGCCAGAGGCATAAGCGCAAGACTTAACCCTACAATAATTAAACTCATCGAAATCAGCCGAGCATCGTCAAACTTTTTGGACAGAACTCTGATTAACAATCCTTGTGTAAATGTTGTAACTGCTCCACAATAACTGAATATATATCCAAGTTTCGTTTCATCGTAATTATACGCTTTTGAGAGTAGCAATGGCAGTGTAGTTTCAAAACTCGCAAAACAGAACGTGGAGAGAAAATGAAGACCAATCAATGCGCCGAGTTTGGGGTGTTTTAAAGTATAAAGCCACTGTTCTAGCCGGGGACGTTCATCTACAGAAACTAATGCCGTATTAAGGCTTTCTTTGAGTATGAAAATAGAAAGAACAAAATTAAATCCGCACAATGCGGACGCAACCCATCCAGGTCCCGCTAGTCCGTATTCCTTTGCTCCGAATGCCCCAATCGCTGGACCCAAAATAAATCCCAACCCAAACGCCAATCCAAGCAATGCCATGCTCTGTGACCGTTTTTCCGATGGCGAAATATCTGCTATGTAAGCCGAAACTACCGATATGTTTCCACCACAGATTCCGGCAAAAACCCGTGATGCAAGAACAAGAGCCAGTCCTGGTTTTCCGCCCGTATCTGCCGCAAGCGCAAACAATGCGTACGCAATCGCCGTGCAACCGTTGCTGATTAGTATGATTGGTCGTCTGCCGATTTTGTCCGAAAGTCTTCCCCAGATTGGAGAAAAAATAAATTGCATCAGAGGAAATGAGCCAATCACAAGTCCGATGAGCGCCCCTTTACCCCCGAACCGTTCAATGTAACGCGGCAAAAGCGGCAGGATTATCCCAAAGCCGATTACATCGATGAAAACCGTCAAAAAAATAATTGCTAACGATGGTTTTTTCATTATCCAGATGCATTCAAACGCTCGTAATTATCCGTCCCAGGCCGCCTAAATCCCGCGCAATTTTTATTCATTAAATTTACAAAACCCCTTCATAATTTACAGCAAAAATGCGATTTCCGATTTCTCAATCTTATAGTTATTTAAAATGGATTTGGATTGAACGAGGAATAATCGCAACAAAAACTCAGAATGCAATTGATAATTACTCACAGTGTTTATCACAGCGTTAATAATCCATACAAAAAGTCAAAATAGATGTTATCGCTTTATATTATGAAATGTAAGTTAAGTATTATTTGGTCAACACCACTTCTTCAGTTGGTGGAATTTGAGGAGTTTTTTGAGCGTCAATATTTACAGAGGTTGATTCTCCGTTGTTTGAACCTGCTTTTATTTCATTATTTTCAAAAGCGCGGAATTTGACGCTCATTACCTTGCTGACGCCGCGTTCCTGCATTGTGACGCCATAAACCGCGTCTGCCATTGAAATGGTGCGTTTATTATGCGTGATGATAATGAACTGCGAGTTGTTAATAAACCGTTGCAGGATTTTCGCAAACCTGTTGATATTGCTTTCATCAAGAGGTGCGTCAAGTTCATCCAGAAAACAGAACGGACTTGGTTTAACCATGTAAATTGAAAACAGTAGAGATATTGCTGTCATCGCTTGTTCGCCGCCGCTCAAGAGCGAAATGCTCTGGAGTTGTTTGCCTGGCGGTCGCGCAACAATTTCAATCCCCGATTCAAGAACATCGCCTTCGTCAATTAACCTTAAATCTGCCTTGCCTCCGCCAAAGACTTCCACAAATATCTGCTGGAAGTTCTCGCGGATTTTATTAAATGTTTCAATAAACATGTCTCGTGTCTGGGAATTTATCTTATTGATTACCTCCAGCAACTGTTGTTTGGCTTTCTGGAGGTCGTCGGATTGTTGTGTGAGAAACTCATATCTTTGCTCGGTTTCTTCATACTCTTCGATTGCCACAAGGTTAACCGGTCCCATTTCGTCAATTCGCTTTTGCAGGACAGTGATTTGATTTGCCACAGCGTCCCAGTCCGTCGAAAGACCGCGCGCTTGCATTTCCTCGGGTGTTAACGTTTCAACCTTCGCTTGTCCCTGGTCGGCAATTGTAATTGTTATACACTCGCTTCTTACCTCTTCGACTCGCACTTGATATTTCTGATAAATCCGTTCACAGATGTTCTGAATCGTCATCCGTTTCTGCGTCAACTCAATCTCGATGTTATTTCTCTGCTGTTGCAAGTTTGCGAGAGTTGAACGAGCCTCTTTTAAACGATTTTCTCTTTCATTTATTTCAGATTCCAGCCGCGATTTTAATTCAAACAAGGAAGTCGTTTGATGGTTTGCCTGTTCGCGCTCGTGGGAAAGGCGCTCAATCGTCTGCCGCGATTCTTCAATCTCAATCGTATATTGCTGTCTGCGCTCAAGAATCCTTGATATTTCGCCTTTTCTCTGTTCGGCAAGTTGGGTCAGTTCTTTAATGCGGGTTTGTAGAGGGTCTTTTTGACGGCAATAAGCGGCAAAGAGTTGTTCTTCGGATGCCAGCGAGACTTTGGCTTCAGTCAACGCCGTATTTGCCGCATCCCTCCTTTGCCGCGCTTCTTCAATAGTGGTGTTTAAAGCGGCAATTTTTTGTGACGCCTCCTGTTCAAGCCGTTCCAGTTCAGAGACCTTTGCGGAGAGTTCGTTCTTCCTCTCGACCGCTTTTGCGTTGTCTTTCTGGATGGATTCAATTTCAAAGTCCACATTTTCGCGCCGTTGCATCATCAGCCGCAGGGCGTTTTGAAGTGCCTTGAACTCGCCTTCGCGCTGGGCAATTGTCATTTCGCATTCGCGCAATTGTTTCTGCGCATCCTGCAATGCAAGGTTTATTGTCTTTTGTTCATCAGTCAACGCAGTGTGTTTAGCGCGTGCCTCGTCAATCTGAATTTGCAACTTGCTCAACTGGTCTTTAAGAACGGCAATCTGATTCTTTCTACCAAGAATTGAAGATGGTGCAGAAGCTGAACCGTTGCCATTTGCGTATCCTCCGGTGAAGATTCCGTAACGGTTCAACAATTCGCCTTTTAGAGTAACAAAATCGCATCCCGCAAGCCCGTTTTGCAACGCGTTCGCCGCGGTTTTTAAATCCGGAACAATGTATGTTTTTCCGAGCAAACCTTTCAAAATATGGCTCACCGTTGGGTCTGCCTGTATAATACTCAGCGCATGAACCTTTCCGTTTTGATGTGCGGTGGCGTGGTTTTCCTCATTTGCCGTTGGGTGTACGGACGAATCATGGTTTTCAATATATTCTGCCGCAGGTCGCAGATTGAGCGCCGCAACGCTTGCCTTCCCCTTCTTTGTTGCAGTGAGTTCATCAAGAATCTGAAAAGCAGTTTCCGGATGTTCTGTCAAAATGACCTGCAGGTTCGCGCCAAGCGCGCTTTCAACTGCGACAATATATTCATCTGGCACGCGAATTCTATCCGCAAGCGAACCAAGAACGTTTTTTGACTGTCTCAGGACAGCCGCCGCGGCGGCGCTAAAACCCTCGCGCGCCTGCTCCAGTTGTTCAAGCACGGAAAGGCGCGACCTCTGACCTGCCTGTTGGCGTGAAAGATTTTCCAGTTCCTGCGTAATCGCTCTTGCTTGAACCTGTATTTCCTGCAACCGTTTCTGGCATTCTTCTACAGAAAGTCGTTTGTTTGTAGCTTCCTGTTTCTGTTGTTCAACGGATTGTGCAAATGTTTCGAGCCTCTCTTTTAATTGAGTCTGTTCCTGTTCAATCTGCGATTTTTCAACATGCAGTTTTTCTAACCGTGTCAAATTGCTTTGTTGACGCGCCTCAATGGAGATAATTTCGTTTCTTAACCTCGATAACTGCTGAGCACAACCGAAGGATTGCGATTGTGCGTTCCGCAAATTGTTCTGCATGTCAACCAGTTCCTTTTCAACCTGAGAAAGAACAGAACGTCTTTCATTCAAAATTCGTCGTTTTTCTTCAAGCGCCGCCTGACTCTTCTCAATATTCGTTTGCAAAGTTTCAAGTTCCTTTTGAGCCGCTGAGCGCCGTTCCTCCGCCTGTGTTATTTCGTTAATCGCATTTTGATTTTGTCGCTCAAGTTCCGCGATTCGCTCGGTGTTGTAGTTAATTCGGTTCTGATGCCGCTCAATTTCGGCTTTCAATTCGAGTGAACGACGATTTGATTCAGCAAGATTTTTTTCAACCTCCGCAAGTTCCTGCCTTTGACGTGCAATTTCATCTTCCAATTGCAGAACTTCAAGGCTCAATTTTTCAATCTCTGCCTCAAGTCCACGCGCCTTTTCACTCAACGATGCCATCCCGGAATTCAAAACATCGTACTGATGACGAGCATATTGAGTCTCTAAATGCTGAAGTTCTATAGAAAGTTGTTTATACCGACGTGCCTTACCAGCCTGACGTTGCAGAGAACCAATCTGCCGTTTTACCTCTCGAATTAAATCCGACACGCGCAGAAGATTCTGGTCGGTGTATTCAAGTTTCTTTAAAGCTTCTTTTTTCTGCGATTTATAACGGGTAATGCCCGCCGCCTCCTCAAAAATCAGTCGTCTATCCTCAGGTTTACTCGAAAGGATCTGTGTGATATTGCCCTGCGCAATGATGCTGTAACTTGCCTTGCCAACCCCGGTTCCCATGAAAAGTTGCTGAATATCGCGCAGACGACACGGAATTTTATTTATGAAATATTCACTTGCGCCGTCGCGGAAAACCCGACGTGTGATTGTGACTTCGTTAAATTCCAGTTCAATCCCAGCGGCTTTAAGTTGTTGTTTGTCAATATCGCCAATGGTCAGAGACACCTCAGCCATCGCAAGCGGTTTGCGCGTCTCCGTACCGTTAAAAATTACTTCTGCCATCTCGCCGGCGCGCAGCGCCTTGGCGGATTGCTCCCCGAGCACCCATCGGATGGCATCAGATATGTTCGATTTTCCACAACCATTCGGTCCTACAATCGCGGTTACACCCGGTAAAAAATTCAAAGTCGTTTTATCTGCAAACGACTTAAACCCCAACAACGTAAGACTCTTTAAATACATGCTGAGCACAAAATATAGAATAATTACAGAATTAGCAAGAGAAAAAACCACAATATATTGTGTTCTTCCCCTTGCCATTCCTGTCCAGGGCAGGAGGAATCGACTTGTTTCAACTCAAAATTATGATGAAAAATTTCAAAAATCAAGAAAAAACGCAAAAATTTTTAAAATAAAGGATACTTTAACGTTAAAGTAACAAATTTTCTGTATTGTCAATTAATAAAACTTGCTTTAACCTGAACCTGGGCAGTCCCCTTTTATTGTTGTTATTGAATGTGTCAGTCAAAAATTTATTAGACTTTTAAGTTTATAGATATAGTTTAATGAGTGCTGTTTAAAACTTTTTTAAATAGTTTGAATTAGAAAATAGAATAACAAATTCGATATGGGATTATTGGAAGGTAAAACTGGCGTTGTATTTGGAGTTGCTAACAAGCGCTCGATTGCATGGGCGATTGCCCAAGCGTGGGCAAAAGAAGGCGCAAAACTCGCCTTTACTTATCAGGGCGAAAGAATAAAAGAGAATGTCGAAGAATTGGTTGAGACATTTGGTTCCGATGTTCCTCTTATCAAATGCGATGTCACAAAAGAGGACGAGGTAACCAACGTTTTCGATGAAGTCAAGAAACGTTTTGGCGTTTTGCACCTGCTTCTTCATTCTGTGGCATATGCTCCAAAGGAGGCTTTGGAAGGCAAATTTGTAGATACAACTCGCGAGGCGTTCAGAATTGCATTGGACGTGAGCGCTTATTCGCTCGTTGCGCTTGCGCGCGGGGCGGCGCCGTTGATGACAGAAGGTGGGAGTGTCATTGCAATGAGTTACTATGGAGCGGAAAAGGTTATTCCTAATTACAACGTGATGGGGGTCGCAAAAGCGGCTCTGGAGGCAAGTGCTCGTTACCTTGCCTATGACCTTGGTTCGCAGAAAATCCGTGTCAATTGCATTAGCGCTGGTCCTGTGAACACGCTTGCCGCGCGCGGCATCTCCGGTTTTACCCAGATGTTGAAGCATTACGAAGAGCATTCACCGCTACGTAGGAATATAACGCCAGAAGAACTCGCTGCTACGGGCGTTTTCCTTGCCAGCGACGGCGCGGCTGCAATCACAGGTCAGGTGATTTACGTTGATTGCGGCTATCAGATTATGGGGATGTGAAAAATGCGGGACGGATGTTATTATTAATCAATGGATGAAAAATTGAAAAACGATGGAGTCCACTCAGCGGCGGTTAGAGACCACAGGCGGAATTATTTCACTTTCCTTTATGTTTACCCGGTGATTTCGCGTCGCTCGCGCGGACTTTCCATTGGAATTAACTTAAACCCCGACAAGATTTGTAATTTCGACTGCGTTTACTGCGAGGTGGATAGAATCAATCCTCCTCGTGTTAAACATCTTGACCCGGCAATTGTCTGCGCCGAACTGGAGGAGATGGTAAGGTTTTTTAAAAACGGCGGACTGAACAAAGACCCACGTTTTGCCAGCGACAATTTATCAGAAATCAAAGATTTTGCATTCAGTGGCGACGGCGAACCGACAATGATTCCCAATTTTTCCGAGTTTGTGCAGATTGCCGCCGATGTGCGCAAAAAAGAGAATCTTGTTTCTACAAAAATTGTTTTAATTACAAACGCGGCTGGCTTGGACAAAGAGGATGTACGAAAAGGGTTGAAAATCATGGACGAAAACAACGGAGAAATCTGGGGAAAACTTGACGCTGGTACAGAGCAATATTACAAACTCGTGAACCGTTCAAACATTAAATTTAGCCGCATACTCGACAACTTGCTTCTGACTGCCCGCGAGCGACCAATTATAATACAGAGTTTGTTTTTAAAAATTCATAGTCAGATGATGTCCAAGGAAGAACTCGAAGAATACTGCCATCGTTTAAATGAACTTGTGGCAAATAGCGCAAAAATTAAGGAAGTCCACGCATACACCGTTGCCCGTCCAACACCGGAGCCGTATGCCACAAAATTAACGCCGGATGAACTTGCGAGAATTGCTGATGCAATTAGGAACAAGACAGGGCTCACAGTTTACGAGTTTCCATAAAATTGCTCTTGAGAGATGACTTGAATCTGAATTATCGTCCCGTATAGGGAAATGTCCTGATGTAAAAGTATGAAAATAAAAAAGGCTGTCTGAACAGACAGCCTTTTGCTTTTTTGTTAAATTTTTATCTGTTATTTCTTCCCATATTCGCGAACAAAATCAATGCACTTTTTAACTTCCGGAACGTTGTTGTCCCAGTTGTATTCGTATTCAATTGAAATATTTCCATCAAATTTTTGTGCTTTTAACTCATCGAGGATGGATTTAACATCAGCAACCCCTGTGCCGTATGGAACATCGTGTGCGCCGGGACCCATCTGATGAAGGTCTTTCAGGTGAACGCTGATAAGTCTTCCTTTGAGAATCTGTAAACATTCGACTGGTTTGAGGTTAGAACGGAGCCAGTGTCCAGTGTCCGCCGCGGCTCCAATCCGTGAGTCTCTTCCTTTGACCAATTCAGCGATGTAGTTCGGATCCCAGACTTTGTAATTTGGATTATTTGGTTGACGCGGATGATTGTGATAACCAACGCAAATGTCATATTCCTTGACAAGCTTTTCAATTGTGTCAATTGCGTCTGTGGATTCGGTGGTGATGGCGCGAATGTCCATCTTTTTGGCAAACTCAAAAATTTTCCGTGCGCCGTTTTCATCTTTGGGAATGCCAACAACCCCGTAATTAACAGCTTTTACATTATGTTTTGCGAGTTTTTCTTTGACCTTTGCAATGACTTCATCTGAAGCGTTGTGGTCAAACTTAACATTTGGTTCTTCTTTGCTCAAACGCTGACCAGGGAAAAATTCAATAACTTTTCCGCCTGCTTCGGCTGTCTTTTCAATGGCTTCGAACACAGAAAACCTGTTGAATGTGTAAGCCTGGCAACCGATGGCAAAACCGCCAGTCTTATATTCATCGGAGATTTTTACAACGGCGTTCACGTTGGCGGCGACTGCAACTGCCGCAACCACAGTTCCAATTGTCTTAATCAAAAGATTTATCTTCTTCATATTTTATTCCTTTTTGCTGATTTAAATTAACAGCAATATTTTCTACAAATGATTAGATTTGAAAAGCCCAAAATAAATTCAAATTTTATCATTTAGCCAATTATAAGATGTTCTGATAAAACCACGTTAATTTATTAAATTGCAAAAATGGCGAGTTTTTCGTTAACTTTTTAAGATAAATGTTCAACAATATTTACAAAGATAAAGTTGTTTTAGTAACGGGGCATACTGGGTTCAAAGGCGGATGGCTTTCGCTCTGGCTGAATGAACTTGGGGCGAAGGTGTGGGGCTTTTCCAATGGTGTTCCTACAGAGCCATCGTTTTACGAAATTCTTGACCGGAGAATATTCGCGGGGGAAATCAACGGCGATATTTCAAACTGCGAGTCAATTCGTTCTGCAATTAAAAAGATAAAACCAGATTTTATATTCCACCTTGCGGCGCAATCGCTTGTGCGCGTTGGCTACGAAAAACCGCTCGAAACAGTTCACACAAATATAATTGGGACTGTGAACCTTCTTGAATCTGTTAGAATAGAGAATATTCCTTGCGATATTCTGGTGATAACCAGCGACAAATGCTATGAAAACCGCGGTTGGGAATACGGTTATAGGGAGGTAGACGCTCTCGGCGGATATGATCCTTATTCCGCGAGCAAAGCCGCGGCGGAGATTGTAACACATGCGTGGTATCGAAGTTATTTCATGGAAGAAAGTCGTCTTGGAAAGATTGCAACCGGCAGGGCAGGGAACGTGATTGGCGGAGGCGATTACGCAAAGGATAGAATTGTGCCAGATGCCGTTCGTGCGCTAATCGCAGGCAAACCAATACCCGTTCGAAATCCGGATGCCACGCGCCCCTGGCAACATGTCCTTGATTGTTTAAGTGGATATCTCTGGCTTGGAGCATGTCTACAAAAATCAGACAAGGGTTCTCAATACGTTGGCGCCTTTAATTTTGGTCCGCCGCTTGCTTCAAATCGGACAGTAAAGGAACTTGTCGAAGAAATTCTGAAAACATGGCACGGCGAATGGAGACATGTTGAGGAAAAAAACGCCCCTCATGAAGCAACGTACCTCTATGTTGCGTCAGATAAAGCATTCAATGTTTTAAAATGGAAATCCACTTGGGATTTTGCAAAGAGCGTTTATCAGTCAGCCGATTGGTATCTCCGACGTCATCAAATCAAGGAAAGCCAGATGATGGGTTATTCAATCCACCAGATTGAACAATATTGCGACGACGCCAGAAGAACAGGACAGGTGTGGACAAGATAAAAACTGATAGTCTCTTTTCTTTTTCAATCCCAGAAAAAAATATTAAGAGCCAAGTTACAATTGAATTAAAATCAAATTAAAACTCCCTTTAAACTGGGACTGCGTCCGATTAAAGAACAAGTAGCGTTTTCTAATGTTATCAACACATATTACTAAATGCCTTTGATAAATCAAAAATTGAGTCCTTGCACTCGGGAAGATTTTAATGCATTTCTCTAATTTTCTGGTTCCCCAAAATACACACCGAACTTGAAGTTCTAATATAAATTTCGGATTTATGATTTGTTGCATATAAAAGTGTTGTTTTTATGTAAACTGGTTTTATAGTTATCTGAGAGAGTGATTGTGAAAATTTGAAGATTTCGGCTTGGTGATAATGGAAAATGTTCTAATAATCGTGGTTTTGGAGAATTCAGAACGAATTGAAGAATTGATAAAAAACATTCGCGAGATTCGTCCTGATTTAATGGTCCTTAAAAAGACCTTGAATGAAGTGGATTTTCCTACATTGAATTTCACCCATACTATTATATTGGATGCCGATTTGCCAAAGTCAGAAATTGTCGAATTCATCAACAATCTAAACGCCGATTTTCCATCGATTTTTAAATTTTTATGGGCAGATGGGACCAAACCTTTTCATCTAAAGCAAATTTTGTCGGAAATACACGGCGGACAACCCGCGTGTTTGTGGAAACAGCAATCCGAAGCGGTGATTGCCGATACAATCTGTAGGATGGTGTTTTTTTCCGATTGGATTAGATTTAAACAAATCAACGTGGTTTTGTCTCAAATGCGCGATATTCCAACTGTCCCATTTGTGTATTTGCGGGTTTTAAATCTTCTTAACGACATAAACACTGACGCAGAAGACATTGCCAGTTGCCTTTCAGAGGACCCTTCGCTTTGCGCGATGATACTGAAACTCGCAAACTCGGCTATTATAGGTCTGCGCGAGCCTGTGTCTTCGCCGTTTGAAGCAGTAATGCAGTTGGGAGTGGAACGTATAAAGGCGTTTGTTCTGTCCAGCAGGTTTGCATTTCAATTTGACCAGCAGAAGATTCCATGGTTTTCCATCGAGCGTTTCTGGAAACACTCCATGTTCACTGCTTCTTACGCCAGACAGATTGCCATTGATAAAACGCGCGATACAAAACTTGCCGACGCGAGCTTTACAGCGGGTATTTTGCACGATGTTGGAGTTTTGTTAATTGCCTCAAATAAACCCGAAGAGTTTAAAGAAATAATTTCAACCGCAATATCAAATCATACATCGCTTCGCTTTGCAGAAAAGTCCGTTCTTGGTTTCACCCATGCGGAACTTGCCGGATGTTTATTGTGTTTATGGGGGATTCCCCTTTCGATACTTGAGGCGATAGCAGCACATCACAACCCGCAATCTTGTTTTTCTAAAGAGTTTTCGCCGCTTACAGCAGTTCACATTGCAAATGCTTTCGCGAATGAAAAATCCTTTGATAATTACTGTCCCGGCGACAGTTCGGTGGATAATGATTATTTGACAGACCTCGGTTGTGTTTCAGAAATAGAGGGGTGGAAAAACTTGTGTTTTAATTCCGAAGTTATTTAAAACGGATTAACTTGTACACATATGCATCCTTAATTTTTCATAAAAAAAACACCCCGACTCCACTATTTAAATTCCCCGAAATCGGAGAAAATCAGAGCATAACCGTAAATTATTTTAATTCAAATCGTAACCCGCAATTTTATAACTGCTTCATCGCATTATCCAGGGCATCGTAGAGTTGTTTCATGGTCTCTTCGGTTTCATCGCCCATATTGGATATACGGAAGGTGGTGCCTTTAATCTTTCCATAACCTCCATCAATCAGAAAACCCTGTTCTTTTACAAGTTTTTGCAGTTTGGGCACATCCACAACACGACCACCCGGTTTTGCGCCATTGTTCACGCAGGTAAGAGTGACGGACTCAAAGCCTTTTTCCGGAAATAGCGTGAAGCCGTGTTTTGCCGCCCAATCGCGTGTCATCTGTGCAAGTTTTTGATGTCTGGCAAAACGATTCTCGAGTCCCTCTGCAAAAAATTCTTCGAGCTTGTATTCAAGAGCGTAAACGTGTGCTATGCTTGGCGTGCTGGGAGTCATGTTTTGCTCGGCATTTTTCTGGAATTCAACAAAGTCGAAGTAATAGCCGCGGTCTTTGATTGTCGCCGCCTTTTCGAGTGCCTGTCTGGAGCAGACGAAAATCGTCATACCTGGAGGTATGGCAAAGGCTTTTTGTGTTCCAGCAAGCAAAACGTCTATCCCGAGTTTGTCAAACTCAAGTTTTACTCCCGTCATCGAACTTACTGCGTCCACAATGAACATCACATCAGGATACTTCTTCTTGAGTTCCGCAATTTCATAAATGGGACTCATCACGCCGGTCGAAGTTTCATTATGAATCACCGTTATTGCGTCAAATTGTCCGGTGGCGAGTTTTTTATCAATCGCTTCTGCTCTGACTGGCGAGCCCCAATCAAATTGCAACGGCTCTGCTTCCTTGCCGCAACGTTTGGAAACGTCGTACCATTTATCCGAGAAAGCACCACACATACAGTTCAGGACCTTTTTGGAGACAAGATTGCGAATTGCTCCTTCCATCACACCCCAGGCAGACGATGTGCTCAAATAGACCAATTGTTTTGTATAAAGGAGCAACTGTAATTTTGGTTGAATTCGCCCGTAAAGGTCTTTGAACGCCTGGCTCCGATGCCCAATCATCGGCTTGCAAAAAGCCTTAAACGTCTTTTCGCTTACTTCAACCGGTCCCGGTATGTGCAATTTTACATGATCCATACGCGTTATATTTTCCAGATACAATTAAACAATTCAAGAAAAGTTTTTTGTTATCGTCAGGTAAACGAACTTCTCAATTATTATATTTTAAAACTATGTAAAATATAATAGAATCGCGAACAAATTCGGCATAATTTAGTCTAAAAATATGACTTGCGATTGCGGATAAAAAATATGGAGATGCGCGGATATAATAAAATACGCCGATTTTCATGGATGTTGTTGGCTTTGATTCTGGCAGTTTTTCTGCCAGCATGTTTTGTTTATGGTGCCAGCGTTTCTCTGAATGCTACGATTGAGCCACCTTCTATCACTGTTGGTGAAACCGCCACTTTGAGTTTAAGTTTTGAAGGTGGCAAGCCCGATGGAGATATTCAAATTCCTTCCGTGCCCGGTCTTACAATTAACCCGGGTGGCGAAAGTTTTCGCCAGTATATTGTAAATAATAGAATATCAATAAGTTACGTTAGGACTTTTGCGATATCGGCAGAAAAAGAGGGTGAATACACGATTCCACCGTTTGTCGCCGCCATTGGGGGGCAAAAAGTGGCAAGCCAACCAATAAAATTGATTGTTGGCAAGGTGGACAATCGCGACATCGAGCGATTTGCAAGATTGCGATTTAATATTTCAAAGGGCGAAGTCCGTGTTGGCGAGCCATTTCAGATAGAAGTTCGGCTACTTTATTTGGCGTTAAACGGCGGAGAACAACCACAGATTGTTGCGGAAGGTTTTAACATAGGTAAACTTGTTCAAAACGACTCTCACTCTATCGAAGAAGGCAGAACGTGGCGATTGATAACATTCCGCACGTATGCAACCGCCATGCGTGCGGGAGAACTTTCTCTGGGCCCTGTTTCCATGAAAGTCACAATTCCATCGCGGTTGGAAAGGAACTTTTTTGGCGAAACAGTTGTTGCCGCTTGGCGAACGGTTGCCCTTACCGCGCCAGAATATAAAATCAAGGTCCTCCCACTGCCTTCAACAAATGTACCGACAGAGTTTAACGGCGCTATTGGCGTTTATAACATGACAGTTAACATCTCGCCAACGAACGTTGCCGTTGGCGATCCAATTACTGTCAAAGTGACAATCTCTGGACGCGGTCCAATTGAATCCTTGACTCTGCCCGAACAACCAGCATGGTCAGAATTCAAGGTATATCCGCCGACAAGCAAAGTCGAAATCACAGACCAATTCGGGCTTGCGGGAACAAAAACTTTTGAACAAGTGGTTGTCGCAAAATCTACCGAAACTCGCGAACTGCCGCCGTTTATTTTTGCATATTTTGACACAGAAAAACAGGAATATCGGATTTTGAAAGGACCGAACGTCCCGTTAATTGTAAGACCGAGTGCCAGTGGGCAAGTTGTTATGAATACAACCACAAACGCGTCTTCTGCAATTATTCAAACCGATATTGTTCCCAACAAAGTGAAACCGGGGGCATTCGGAGCAATCACTGTTCCCATAATTGTCAATCCGTACTTCTGGGGAGCGCAAACCTTGCCGGCGGCGATGTGGCTTGTTCTACTTGTTCGAAGAAAACGCCTTGAAGAATTGACGAACAATCCAAGATTGAGGAGAAAACTTGAGACCGAACGAATAATTAAGGAAGAACTTAAAAAACTGCCCGCCCTTGCTGAACAGCAAAAGACGGAAGAATTTTTTGCCGCCATCTTCCGACTGCTTCAGGAAAAAATTGGTGAACGCCTCGATTTGCCGGCGCTTTCGATTACTGAATCCGTGATAGATGAAAATCTGGTGCCTATCGGTTGCTCCGAAGAATTAATTTTCATATTAAGAAAACTATTCAACGAGTGTAATCAAGCCCGATATGGTGGACAAAAGAATACTCAACAATTAAACCAGATCATACCGGAAGTTCACCAGGCTTTGAAATTGCTTTCGGAGGTTGAAACCGAAAAATGAGAGCGCAATTTTTAAAAAACTCCATGTCAAAAATTATGCGCGTTTTGTTCGCGTGTTGCTTTGTTTTCTGTCTTATTAATGAAAATTCAATTTTAAACGCCGCCACACCTCAAGAAGAATTTGACCAGGCGAACAGGTTGTTTGAGCAAGGACAATATTCGAATGCGATAGCAGTCTATGAAAGCCTGATAAAAAATGGAAAAGCATCTACGGCTGTTTACTTCAATTTAGGAAACGCATATTTCAAATCGGGCAAAATTGGATACGCAATTTATAATTATTTGATTGCCCAGCGGCTTGCTCCGCGAGACCCTGACATCCGCGCAAACATTGAATTTGCCAGAAAACACGTTGCCGCTGGCGCGGTTTTGACAAAAAAAGATTGGAAGGACACGTTCAAAAAACTAACGCTTAATGAGTGGGGGATTTTGTTTGCGGTTTCTTTCTGGACTTTTTTCGGTATCCTGACACTCTGCCAGGTGAAAACCGAGTTAAAACCAAAATTGAAAATACCATTCACAATTTCAGCGTTTACCCTGGTTTTATTCCTGATAGCACTCGGGATAAATGCATACGACAGAATTTCCAATCAAATTGCTATTTCAATAATCTCGGAAGGTGCGATTCGGCAGGGACCACTGGAGCAATCGCCTCAAAAATTCCCGATTAAAGATGGACTGGAATTTATTATTCTGGATTCCAAGGACGAATGGCTTCAAGTTTCGGATTATTCAGGCAGAGTCGGTTGGGTTAAAACAAACGATGTAATCTTATTGCCAAGATGGTAAACGGCATCGTTCGATTGAAGACTTTCTCAAATTAAGTGGTTTTTTAAGATTTGAACTGCGATAGCAGGGTCCTTTCACGAAGCGGAAAGACGCCGCCAATGTTAAAAAACTTTATCCACAAGCAAAATCCTGGATGATAATTCTGATTCTGAAGAAAAGAATCTATTGCCTGTGCTGAAATTATTAAAGAAACTCGTGGCGGAGAGGGGGGGATTCGAACCCCCGGTACCAGTTTTCCCAGTACAACGGTTTAGCAAACCGCCGCTTTCAGCCACTCAGCCACCTCTCCGTTTTTTTAAAATTATACTATGTTCAATTTATATTTCAATAATTTTTGGTTGAGATTTTAATTAATTTTCTGTTTTTATTAAATAATAAGGTCAATTAAATTTTAAATAGATTTAAGTGTTAGTCATATAAAACAAAAACCCCGCATTACTGCGGGGAATTTAAACTCAGTTTTATATTAAAGCAGATATTATTTTGCCTTCTCTTCTGGTTTCCAATTCCGTTTAGGCGGTTTTACAACCAACCCCTTTTTAATAGCAGTTGTGGAGACTCGAATGTATTTTACCTGTCCATCCACGACAGCTTTTACTCTCTGAAGGTTTGGAAAGAAACGACGCTTGGTTGTGGCTGTAACGTGGGTACCGATACCGCCCTGTTTCTTCGGTTTACCACTTCGCCATATAATACTGCCCTTTACGGGGCGTTTTCCTGTTAATTCGCAAATTCTCGCCATAATCTATATTTCAACACCATTAATTGTTAAACCAATTTAAGATACTAATATTTATACAATAATGCAATTTGGTCAAGTAAAAAAAAATGAAAAAAAAATGAAAAAAAATGTTGCTAATCGCGTCAAACTTGCATAGTATGCGAAAAAATGCCCCGATGGGGGGTGCGGGCAAACCGTGTTTGCCCATTACGAGTAAACATGAAAATAACAACCACCATAAATCGGAGGAACGACATGAAGTTTAATAAATGGACATTAGGTTTGGCTGCTCTGGGAGTGGTCAGCCTGGCGTCAGTGGTTCAAGCCGAGGAAAAGGCGAACCCGGTTCTGACCGCGCTTTCCTCAACCACAATCAGTGGTTATGTGGATACCTCGGTAATCTGGAAGATTGGCAGAGGGAATACCCTTGTCGGTCGTGCTTATGATGGCGCCGATAAACAAGATGGTATTAACCTCAACGTCGTTGGTCTTACAATCGAGAGACCAATGGATGAAACCGAGTGGGCTGCCGCTTATAAGGTTGACCTATTGTTCGGTCCAGATGCTGATGCTTATGGAACACATCAAAACGTTTTTGGTTTTGATAATGACAATTTTGCTATCAAGCAAGCCTATGTTGCTCTGCGGGCTCCACTGGGCAATGGCTTGAACTTTAAGATTGGCGCCTATGATAACCCGCTGAAGTATGAATCGTTTGAATCATATAAGAACCCGAACTATAGCCGTTCATATGGATATCAGATTTCTCCGGATGCTTTGACAGGTGTTGAAGCAAGCTATAGGTTCACCGATTGGGTTTCCGTCTTTGGCGGTGTTGCTGATTCCACTGGCAATATAATTAACCTACGTGGAAGTAGAGCGGGTGTTGTTCCTGAAAACGAAAAGACTTACTATGGTGGTCTCACGTTAACAGCCACCAGCGATATGGGCTTCCTCGAAGGCTCAACATTGACTGCTGGCGCTTATGATGGTCTGCCACAGTGGGGTGCTGCTACGACCCGCGATACCACAGGCATCTTTGTGGGCGGTACAATGAATACTCCGCTCAAAGGCTTGGCAGTCGGTGGTGCATGGGATTACAGATTGCAGAGAGACTGGACCTCTGGTCATACAGTTGAATACGCCGTCGCTGGTTATCTCGTCTACTCTGGCATCGAGAAACTGAAACTCGCTGTCCGTGGCGACTACTACAACAGCGGTCCAGCCATGTGGTATGTTGTTACAGACACTGATGGCGCGGGCAACGAGCTCGTTGCTGTCACTGCCACCGTTGATTATCAGCTCTGGCAGAACGTTATTACCCGTCTTGAATTCCGCTGGGACCACGACCTGACTGGTCAACAGAATGGCAATGGTCCATTCGGCAATGACGACAACAATGCTTACAGCCTCGCGCTGAACGTTGTTTATAGATTCTAATTGTTGTTAGTATCATTTCATATAAAACCCCTTCTGTGAAAAACAGGAGGGGTTTTTATTTTTTATCAATGGTTAGTAATCCCAAATTTTGCGATTGGATAAAACATTTTAAAGTGTTGGCAATGCCCCTCTTCTTAGCTGAAGGACTATACACTACCGAACTCCAAAAGGGATAGTTCAACTTCTGCCCGTATATCTTGAACACTTGAAATATTCTCTATAAAAGGCAACCATTCCAATGCTGAGGTGAGGGAAAATATATATCGTCTCCAAAAATTGGAGAAGACCTACCATAGGGGAAAGGTATCTATCCATTGACAACCATGCTCCATCTGCAAAAATCAAATTCAACGCAACTCACCTCATGGCGCTATGGAACCTATCATGAGAGAAGTAACATTACAAATACCTGATAATGTTATCTGCTCGCGATAAAACACATTTTGTAACTCTTTGTGTGATTTTAATGTGGAAATTCTTATTTCATTAGAAATTGTAATTTTCTTTGAGAGCCAAGTGATTAAGGTTGAAAAACGGATTAAATAGGATATTTTGGTAAAAATAAATTTTATGGGCGAAATTTTGTATTGTCATTGCTCGAATGCCGGTATTTTGCCGCAAGCGGTTCGAGATAATGTGTTAAAATATCTTTGCGATAGTAATCTGGTTTTCACAGCAGTTTCAGATTTATGCGGACAGTGTGTGTGCCCGAATGAAATAGTCAAAGCCTGTATTGGTTTAACGGACGAGCGACTTGTGATTGCATGTTATCCACGCGCTGTGAAGGCGTTGCTAAAGTCTATTAAATCTCCATCGGACACTTCATTAAAAATTGCTAATCTAAGAACTCAAAATTTAAAACAAATATTGGATTTAATATCTGAATGTCGGAACGATGAGAAAATTATTGAACAGAATCTGGTTAACTATTCCTCTGCACTTAAAATAAGGACGAAATGGGCGAATAAGTTTGAAGTAGTTAAATATTTGCTTGAACAGGGAATGACAGCGCGGATTTTTTCTGACAATGCCGAAGACTATTCGGTCATTTATGCAGAGAAAGAAAACTGGACGGGGTGGGAGATTAAACATCTGCATAAGGCTTTCAGCGAAGCTTTATCTGTGGATTCTGTAAACGCGGTTCATGCGTTGGTTGATGAAATATTCACAAATACAAAATCTCCGAAATGGTACCCCTGGTTTCCAGTTGTTGATTCTGAATTATGTTCGCAATGTCTGCAATGTTTGAGTTTCTGCTTGTTTGGAGTGTATGACGTTGATAGTGATGGTAAGCTGGCTGTTGTTAACCCGGAGAAATGCAAGACCAACTGTCCGGCGTGCGCGCGAGTATGCCCGGATTCTGCAATTATTTTTCCCAAACATGCCACAGAGCCAATAAACGGCGGTGAAGTTCAGAAAATTCCCTCTGTGGCTGGGGAGCAAAAAGTGGATATCCAATCTTTAATTCAGGGTAATTTGTATGATAGATTGAAAGAAAGGAGCAGAGAAAGGAAAGAAAGGTTTGCTCCATCTAAAACCGGAGTAAATCCACAACTTGCGCAAAAAGAGCGTCAATATTTTGCCGAGAAATTTGCGGCGGATATATCGCCGAACATTTTAGCCTCGTTACCATCGCAGGAGGAACTGAGAAAACTGGCAAATGAAGCTCAGGAGAGGACAAAGCGCGCGATGGATATAAAAAACAGAGAGCAAAAATAAAAATTTGCATTTCTTGGGGCAAATCGTGATACTTCTTTATTAATTTTTAAAATGAAACCTTGGATACTTGCGGTTTTATTGGGGTTAATCAGCGGATTGCCGCAAATTTACGGCATAAAAAATCCCGAAAAATATGGCAAGATGGTGCAGAAATTTCCTCGCTCCATCGTGTGGGGTAGTTTTTTAATGATTTTAGCCACGTGCTGGTTCGTTTATTACGTGAGTCTTGAACGGGTGGCAGACTTCCAACATATGAAACCTTATCTATATATCCTGTTTTTTGGTGTTGGAATTGGCAGTTGTATTTTTGTGCGGGACTTTCTTGGGGCGCGTGGGTTAGCAGTTGTGTTGATGTTGCTTGCGAAGTTGATTGTTGACACCTTTCGCTGGCACGATTCTGCATGGAGGCTTGTTTTTATTACATGGGCATATTTTATGGTCATCGCTGGAATATGGATTACAATTTCGCCATGGCGTTTGCGTGATATTATAAACTGGGCGACCGCTACGCCTCAAAGAACCAAATCTATTTGTTCGTTAAAACTCGCCTTTGGAGTGTTGCTGGTGATTTTAGGTTTAACAGTGTTCAGATAAAAAACAGGTGAAATTATGACCTCATTTTTGAAAAGACTCTCTGGCATTTTGGGATGTCTGGTTCTTGCTGTTTGTCAATCCATTGCGTGGGACTACGAAATCCACCGAATGATAAACGAGATTGCAGTTGCATCTTTGCCGACAAACTTTCCTGCATTTGTTTTTGAAAAGACGAACAAGGAGAGAATTGCATTCTTAGGTGGCGAACCGGATAGATGGCGAAACACGCCTGAATTGGAACTGCGTCACCAAAACCATCCAGACCATTATTTTGATTATGAATATCTTGAAATGCACAGGATTTTGCCGCAGGAACTACCGTCTTTCAGATACGAATTTATGGCTATGCTAACGCTTACGCGTGCGGCGCATCCGCAGAATTTTCCTCCGATTGACCCTGCTAAGAATAAAGACAAAACACGTGAATTGCCCGGTTTTTTACCATGGACGGTTAACGAGTATTACGCGAAGTTGAAGTCGCAATTTTCGTGTCTGAAAGAGTTTGATGAAAATGGAAGCGCCGATGAGATTTCAAACGCGCGTCAGAACGCGATTTATGTAATGGGGGTGATGGGGCACTTTGTTGGCGACGTTACGCAACCTCTGCACACGACAAAACATTTCAATGGATGGGTGGGAGAAAATCCGAATGGTTATACAACCTCCACAAAAATTCACTCATGGATTGACGGTGGATATATTGAAAAAGTGGGTATTAACCGTGAGAAATTACTTGGACGTGTAACGCCGGCAGTGAACTTGAGAAAAGGCGGCAATACTGAAAATCCAGATAATCTATTTCCTGATATTATGAAATATTTTCTTGAACAGAACCGACTGGTTGAGACGCTCTACAAAATGGAAAAAGAAGGAAAATTTTCTGGAGAAGGAGAAAATGGAGTGCATGGACGCGAGTTTATCGAGAACCAGATTTTAAAAGCAGGTCAGATGTTAGGCAACCTGTGGTTGACTGCGTTTGAACAAGCGTCGGGGGACAAGTTTTTGAAGGAGCAGTTATTGAAGAAGAAAGCAAAAAATGCCGAATAAAATAACATGGAAGAATGTAAATTTTAAGTTTGAAAATTTGAAACAGAATGGTATTTTAAAAGACTGAAATCAACTATAAGGAAGAAATTTAATTGTAAATTTTTTTCTGGAATTTTTTTGGGAGTTTGCTATGTTTTAATGCCCCGATGGTGGCAGTCGGGGTGAAAAAATGACTGAAACAGTTAAAAAATAATAAGCCGTGACTGCGAAAAAGAAAACTGAGAAGAAGGAAAGAACTGAGGAGATGAAAACCCCTCAGAAGAAGCAACATCATCCTCCGGCAACGGCGGCGTCAATACTCGGGATGGGCGAAAGTTGGACGCCCACATACGATGAATCAAGTATAAAACCCGAGTGGCGCAGGTATTATCGAATTTTGCTCGATTTAAGAGAACAGTTGCTTGACCAGATGCGTGGTCTGGCGAAAGAATCGGCGGAAACAGTGCCAACATACAGTCTGCACATGGCGGATTCGGGTACAGACAATTTTGACCGCGATTTTGCCCTTAGCATGCTATCGTCAGATCAAGATGCTTTGTATGAAATTGAAGAGGCGTTAAAGCGGATTGAAAACGGGACTTACGGTGTTTGCGAACTAACGCATAAACCAATTCCAAAATCAAGACTTGACGCTATTCCCTGGGCGCGATATACAGTCGAGGCTCAAAAAGAACTCGAAAAGAGTGGTCAAGCAAAACAAAAAAGATTTGCTGAATTGGGAGCGGTGGATTTAATTGTAGGAACCGAAGAAGAAGGTGAATCTGAAGAAAACGAAGAACAAAACATTTAATTTACTGAGATTATGCCAAGAGAAATTGTAATACTTGAGTGTACAGAAGCGCGCAAGGAAGGTAAAACACCTTCCAGGTATATTACCACGCGGAATAAAAAAGGAAATACTGAACGCCTGGAAATTAAAAAGTATAATCCGTTTCTCAGGCGTCACACAGTCCATCGTGAAATTAAGTAAAACCTATTGTGTAAAACTGAAGTCTTATTGTTAATATGCCGAGAAAAACACATCCAGATCAGAAAAAACAGACAAGAACAAGACCATCTCTTGAGACAAGGCTCTCGAGACCAAAACCGAAGGTTGATTTTCCGATTGAGCAGATTGATTACAGAAATGTTAATTTGCTCAAGCAGTTCGTTACTGAACAGGGCAGAATCCTTCCGCGTAAATACACGGGATTGCCTGCTCATTATCAACGTCGTCTCGCCAGGGCAATTAAAAGAGCGCGGCAGATGTTATTGATGAAGTAATTTTATTTAAAATCCCTCAGCCGGGGCTGGGGGATTTTTAGAATCAGCAATTGCAAACGATTTGCAATTAGTTGTTTTTAAAATCAATATCTATTATGTGCGTTCTTTTAGAAAATAAACAGGACAAGCGGATAAAGACACAAGCAGGAGAATCTGATTCATTTCCGATTGGTTCTATGGATGGGACACAATCTTGTGTGAATGTTTCTTGTGTCAAGGCTTTGCTCCTGCAGAGCCGAGATTATGGACTTGCGGGAGCAAGTCAATCACATGGGAGGCGAGATTCGGATGCTTAGGAGTACATCCCTCCAGAGAATGGAGAAGGTGAAAGTTGTTTCTTATATAAAAACAATGAATTGCAGTGCGCCGGAAAAATTTCCAGGATGTTCAACCTGAAAATCAAGAAAATGACGAGGATTGTTTTAAAATTGATGGTGTTGGCAGCGATATTTGAAATTTTTGGAATGAACATTGCCTTTTCCGCGGAGAACAAAGTTGTTACCACGATTTATCCTGTTTACGTTGTAGTAAAGGAGGTTGGCGATTCTGTATGCGACGTGGAGAATTTGGTTTCTGCCGGCGCAAATCCCCACGATTACCAGATTAAACCAGGCGACCTTGCGAAACTCCAGAATGCAACGTTAGTTTTTACCTGCGGATTGGGACTGGATAATTGGTTCGATGATGTTATTTCAAAAACAATGGGCTCAAAAAAAACGCAAACTGTTCTTATTACAAAGGGATTAGAAAATTCACTTATCTACGATGCTGTGTCCGACAATCGAGGAAACAGCAAAACCGCTAATCCACATTTTTGGCTCGACCCAATTTTGATGAAGCACGCGGCGACAAACGCAGCGTTAAGATTAAAAGAAATTTTCCCGGACAGGGGCGGGAAAATTAATATAAATCTCAAAATTTTTTCGGAAAAAATGGATGAACTCGATAGGTTCATCGAAGAACAATTTTCAAATGTTAAAAAGCGTCCCATAATCTGTTTGCACAACGCATTCGCGTATTTTGCGGAAAGGTACGGGATTGAAGTTGTCGGGGTGATTGAAGAGGTCCACGATTTCCCCGTTTCTCCACAACGTCTTGCAAAATTAATGTCAATTGCGAAGGCAAAAAGCGTCTGCGTTATTTTTGGCGAAACAGGTTCATCGAATGAACTTGCCAGAAGACTCGCCGATGAACTTAAAGTGCCTTTTACCACTTTAGACACGCTTGAATCTACCGACGAAAAAGGGGCAAATTACGTTGAGAGAATGAAGATGAATGCGCTCGCAATTAAAAAATACATGAGCACCAATTAGAAGGATAATGTTTAAAAAACACATATTTGATAATTTGCATGAAAGGGACAGGTTTTAGCCCGACCGTTTTGGAGGCGCTGGGATACGTGCCCCCCAAGAGTTATTATGAACAACAAAATCGGACGGCAAGGGTTCTGTCCCCAAAAAAGATAAACGTGCGGATAATTATCATTCCCGCGAGCTGAATGAGTGGAACAATGCGGATGTTGTCTTATTTAAAAATATATGAACTAAAATGTCACGGAACCTGACAGATAAAACCGTTGTGGATGAAAAAACGGCGATAGAAGTCGAAAACCTGACCATCAGGTTTGGAGAGAGGGTAATTCTTGATAATATAAGTTTAAAAATAGTGAGTGGTGATTTTGTGGCGTTGATTGGTCCAAACGGTTCCGGCAAGACGACTCTATTGAAAGCGATTTTAGGAACAGTGTCGCCTGATAAAGGAATAATCAAAATCTTCGGCAGAGAACCCATCAGTGCGGTCAAAATCGGCTACATTCCGCAGAAATTAAGCTTTGAAAAGTCTCTGGCAGTGAGCGTGAGAGAATTTCTATCTCTGGGTTTGCGAGAAACGCGCGGCTGGTTCTGGCAAAGCCATAGAAATCTCGACAGAGAGTTTGGTGATACAGTTGAACGCTTAGGGCTTACGCATTTACTTGATGCACCAATTTGCAAACTATCCGGCGGCGAATTGCAGAAAACGCTTATCACATTCAGTCTGTTGGAAAAACCTGATTTGCTTTTGATGGACGAAGCCACTGAAGGTGTGGACATGACAACTGAAAACATTATTTACGAAGTGATAGCGTCTGAGCGAAAGTCGCGCAACATGACAGTGGTTATGGTATCTCACGACCTTGCAATGGTTAGCAGAGAAGCCACGCGCGTGATAGCAATTGGCAACGGCAAGGTTTGTTGCGAAGGCATCCCGAACGAAGTGTTAACCGACGAGTCTCTCCGAAACGCATACGGCATTCATTTTACGCCGTACTGTCATCATCATTGATTAAAAATGTGGCTTGAATTTTTAAACTACTCTTTCATGCAGAGGGCGCTGGTTACTGCGGCGCTGTTAAGCCCGGTATGTGCTTTATTCGGCGTATTTGTTACGGCGCGAAAGATGTCATTTTTTAGCGATACTGTTGGGCATGGAGCGCTTGCCGGCGTAGCACTGGGGTTGTTGCTCGGGGTTGGAAATCCGCTAATCTCACTGGTTGGAATCAGCGTTGCCATTGCATGGCTTATTTTTATTATCAAAGAAAAAACCGAGTTGGTTACCGACACCATCATGGCAATTCTTTTCTCCGGTCTGGTTGCGGTTGCCATACTTATATTCAGTTATCTGAAAGGGTTCAGGGGTGAACTGCACCGTTATCTTTTTGGAGACATCCTTTCTGTGGGCAAAACAGAGGTTGCGCTGGCGGCAGTAATCCTGCTTGTTGTAGGAGCGATTTTCTTCAAGTATCTGTCCGAGTTTTGTCTTGTTACGATAAATGAAGAACTCTCGCATGCGCGTGGAGTTAACGTCAAATGGATTAATTACATTTTCGTGACTGCCCTTGCAATTGTTGTCGCGATGAGCGTGAGGTTGCTCGGGATAATCCTCGTCACATCCTGGCTTGTAATACCAGCCGCCGCGGCGCGCAATGTGGCTAAAAACTTGAGGCAACAACTTATATTCAGTGTGGCGTTTGGAGTGGGGAGCGGAATTCTTGGAACGGTCGCTTCTTATTACATAGACTGTCCGAGTGGACCGTGCATAAGTCTCACCTGTATAGCGATTTTCATGCTTACATTATTATGGAAAATAGCGAAACGAACATAAACGCGAACGTTATTTGCTGTTCTGAAAACAAGAGCAAGAAGTTGAGTGTTTTAATTGAACGACTTCGGGAAAAGCAGTTCAAGATAACTGCGCCAAGACTTTCGGCGTTAAAAATGCTTGTGGCGCAGAGCAAGCCTGTTTCCATAAAAGAAGTTTATAAATATGCAAAATCCGATGGATGCGACCTTGCGACGATTTACAGGCTTTTCAATGTTCTGGAAGAGTTGAAATTGATTCAACGGGTGGATTTTGGCGAAGGCTTGGCGCGTTTCGAGATTGTTCTTCACGATTCTGAACACCACCACCACATTGTTTGCACAAAATGTTCGGCAGTTATGAAAATAGAAGAATGTGTTGTCAAAGATTTGCATGCCGCCATCGAAAGCCGAAGTGGGTTTAAATCTGTCACACACAGACTTGAATTTTTTGGGATATGTCCGAGATGTCAGAAAAACGAGACATAGACGGGCAATTTTTGCAGAATTACGCCAAACCATGATATTGTCAATTCATTTTCAATCGGTTAAATTATGCAGGATGAAAAAAATAAGACTTTGTGTGGCGATTTTTATCATCTCATTGATAACCCTTGTGAACTCGGATGGGGCAACAACTGAAAATAAAGGCAATATGATGAACATGCAGGAAAGGGCGGAAAGATTTCTTGCGCTTGTAAACGCTGGTTATCAGGCGCTTTCAAAAGTTGAGAGCGAGGCGCAGTGGAAGGCAGTCACAGATGTGAAGCCCGAACACGACACGGCGGCGGAAGCGGCTGGCAAAGCGCGTGCGGCGTTCACCGGTAATCCGGCACTGATAAACGAAGTAAAAGAACTACTCAAGCACAAAGACCAGTTAAAACCAATAACTGTGCGGCAACTCGAACGTGCTTTATTGATTGCCGCAGAAGCACCAATGACAAATCCCAAGCTCGTTGCCGAGCGTATTGAAGCTGAGACAAAACAGGCTTCAATGATGAACTCGTTCGAGTTCAAGCTTAATGGGAAACCTATTACGCCGAACGAGATTGATAATTTTCTTCAAACGAACATGAACCTGCAGGCGCGGCTCGAGGTGTGGGAAGCGTCCAAGCAGATTGGTCCTGTTCTAAAGCCAGGTCTTATTAAACTCCGCGAACTGCGAAACGGCGTAGCGCAAGAACTCGGTTTTTCCGATTATTTTGCCTTGCAGGCGGCGTCGTATGACATGACAACGGAAGAAATCCTTAAACTTCAACAGAATTTCATGCGTCAATTGCGTCCGCTCTATCTCCAGCTTCATACGTGGGTTAAATACGAACTTGCAAAGCGGTATAACCAGCCTGTACCCAAGTTGATACCTGTCCACTGGATAAACAACCGATGGGCGCAGAACTGGACTGGACTCGTCCCCGCGGCAAACCTTGATGATAAATTCAAAGATAAGAATGCCGAATGGGTTGTTCAATGCGCTGAACAATTCTGGACAGGTCTTGGTTTTCCTCGTTTACCCGAAAGTTTCTGGAAATTGTCCGACCTCTATCCAGTTAAGCCAGATGAAAAACGAAAGAAAAATACACACGCTTCCTGCTGGCACATCGACCTGGACATGGATATCCGCTCTCTGATGAGCGTAGAACCAAACTGGCAATGGTTCGAAACCGCACACCATGAACTCGGTCATGCGTATTACGACATGAGTTATTCACGTCCCGAAGTACCTCCACTTTTAAGGACGGGAGCAAATCCATCGTTCCATGAAGGTATTGCCGAATTAGTATCTCTTGCGTGTGGACAACCATCCTATCTTAAATCTCTTGGAATTTTGCCGAAGGAAATGGAGGTTGATCAGTTACAGTTTTTACTAAATGACGCAGTGGCAAACTCTGTGCCGTTCATCTATTGGGCTTCAGGCACGATGACTCACTGGGAAGCCGATATCTACGCGAACAACTTACCACCCCACCAGTGGAACGCGCGCTGGTGGAAGTATGTTCGCGAGTTTCAAGGAATCGAACCACCGCACCCTCGCGGCGAAGAATATTGCGACCCCGCAACAAAAACCCACATAAACGACGCGCCCTGTTACTACTTTGCTTATCCTATTGCCACCGTGTTAAAATTCCAATTTAACGATTACATCTGTAAAAACATTCTTAAACAACCACCACAGGATGCAAACTACGCTAACAACAAGGAAATTGGCAAGTTCCTGCGTTCCATGATGGAGAAAGGCACGACCATGGACTGGAGAGAACTGTTGAAGCAGACGACAGGAGAAGAACTCTCAACCCGCGCCATGGTCGAGTATTTCAAACCGCTCATGCGCTGGCTCGAAGAACAGAACAAGGGAAGACAGATTGGATGGGACTAATTCATCGAGTGCTTATCAGATTAAAACCTTATAAATATTCCTTTATCTATTAACATGATCGGGTTAAATAGAATAAAAACCCGATATGAAAAGGTTTATTTCAATAACTGTGTTTTTTATTCTTTATTTAGAATACTTTGAAGCGATCTCAAGCGAACGTTTAATTGACGCGCCGATTCCTCAGCTGTATCGCGTGTGGATTTCTGAACCGCCAGAGGATTGCCCATTCAAGCAATCTGCCGCATTAATTGGCATCGGCTTTACCGGGCGCCACGCAGAGTATACTGGCGCCGATACATGGTATCCATGCTGGGCTTCTGATGATAATCTCTACTCGCCATGGACTGACGGTTCGGTAAATGGACTCAACTCAAATTCATCCGGTA
>JAOADO010000096.1 GCA_026417275.1 Verrucomicrobiia bacterium | reverse complement strand
GGACTGATTTCGTCGTTCCCGATCGTTAGCGATGGTCAAAAAATCCAGATTGTCCAGGGTTTAAAATTGAGTGATTTTGCACGCTCAAAAATTGAAATTTCAATTAATGAATTAAAAGAAGAAAAAGCAGTTGTATCTGAATTATTAAAAATTTAATTAAAACTGCATTAAAACAAGCAATTTTTGGATAGAAACGCGGTTTTTCTCACGAAAACCGCGTTTTATTTTTTTCAGTTTAATAAAATCCTAATTTTTTAAAAAAAGCCCATTTTTATGAACAAAAAAGTTATCCATGTAACACTATTTGCTGAGTAATTGTCTGATTTTCAATAGATTATGAATCTAAAAATTGTGAATAACTTGTTAATAATTTTTCTTTGCAAAACAACCTTTCAGTGGTAGAAATTAATCATGAAGTGTAACAAAGTGTTGTAAAAATGCTATGAAGTGTTGAAATTAATGAGTTTAATTGTTTACAACTACCACTATGAACACGGTAT
>JAOADO010000095.1 GCA_026417275.1 Verrucomicrobiia bacterium | reverse complement strand
GAGGATGTTATCGCAAAAGCCAGTGTGGCAAAAAAGCCTGAGATATATGTGATCGCAAAGGGACTGGAGAGTTCGCTTATATATGAATTTGTTAACGGCAATCGTAATAATACAGTAAATCCACATTTCTGGCTGGATCCAATGCTCATGAAACATGCAGCAACAAATGTGGCTTTAAAGTTAAAAAACACTTTTACTGCCAGTGAAAAAAGAATTGATGAAAACCTCAAAAAATTTTCGGAAAAAATGGATGAACTCGACAGGTTCATTACAAAACAGTTTTCTAATATTAAAAAACGCCCCGTAATCTGCCTTCATAATGCCTTTTCGTATTTTGCAAAGAGATACGAAATCGAGATTGCTGGAGTAATCGAAGAAACTCCGGACTTACCATCTTCTCCCCAGCAAATTACAAAAATAATATCTATTGCCCGGTCGAAAAAGGTTTGTGCGGTTTTTGGCGAAATCGGTAGTTCAGGTGAAATTGCCAGACGGGTGGCAGAAGAACTTAAAGTACCTTTTGCTATGATTGACAC
>JAOADO010000094.1 GCA_026417275.1 Verrucomicrobiia bacterium | reverse complement strand
CTTTACTTTTTAGCGCAAATAAATATCTTATAATCATGCCGCTGTACGAATTTTACTGCGAAAAATGCAAAAAAGAGAGCGAAATCCTCGTCCGGTCTAACGACTGGAAGGGGACAAAGTGTCCCCATTGCGGTTCAACGAAATTGAAGAAGCAATTTTCAACATTCGTATCAAAAGGCACAAACGGAGGGAACTCAAAATCCTGCTCTCCATCATGCAAAGGGTCATGCTCCTGTTGCCATTAACAATCAAGGAACCATAAAAAAACATCCCTTTGCCATCAAATACAATGACTATTGTGTAACCACAGGTTTTACATCAGCCACTAATATCCTCTGGCGGTGGTAAATATTTTTAATGAAAACGGCTATTCGCAAGTCAATTAAATCTCTGTCGTCTTTAAGTCAACCCTCAATTAAAATCTGACACAATACCGTATTAATCGCGTTTTATGATAAAAACCACAATTGAAATTAAGTTTAAAACTGATATTTAATCTGTATGCGCGTTTGCATAGTTCCCGAGTATCCTGTGAGCTTAATGAC
>JAOADO010000093.1 GCA_026417275.1 Verrucomicrobiia bacterium | reverse complement strand
CCGTGTGGACGGTGCATTATATGAAATGACACCGCCACCAAAGAACTTAGCCCTGCCGATTATTTCACGTTTAAAAGTTATGGCAAACCTCGACATTGCCGAACGACGATTACCTCAGGACGGTCGTATTACATTCAATATGGGGGATCGTCAAGTTGACCTTCGTGTGTCATGTTTGCCAACACAGTTCGGTGAATCCGTCGTGCTCCGTGTGCTTGACCGTTCAAGTGTGAACCTTGATCTTGAGAAGTTAGGTTTTCCAAAGCACGTTTACGATTACTGGTGTCAGGCGCTTGAAATGCCGAATGGTATTTTGATTGTCACAGGTCCTACCGGTTCCGGTAAAACCACCACTCTATATTCAGGGTTGAGAAGGATTAATACTATTGATGTAAAAATCCTCACAGTCGAAGACCCGGTGGAATATGATATTGAAGGTATCATGCAAGTACCTGTGAATGAAGCAGTTGGAATGACATTTGCAAAAGCGCTCCGGGCATTTTTACGTCAGGACCCCGATATTATCATGGTAGGTGAGGTTCGTGACCTTGAAACC
>JAOADO010000092.1 GCA_026417275.1 Verrucomicrobiia bacterium | reverse complement strand
CCACAGGGTTGTGTGGTAGGAATACGCAACGACTTTGAATTTGCAGCAAGCGACCATCACGCGTGGGATTATTACCAGAGAAGTTTCCGCGGTGTTCTCCGAGCAGGGGTAAAGATTCGCTCATCATCAGCGTTTGCGGTGCTCAAGACCGCCGCCTCATAACCACAGGTGCCATCACCTCACGGGCTGGCTTTGTCCAGGGTCAGCCCGCTGTTTTTTTAAGAATCTTTTTAAGATGCTCCTGATAGTAATAAACGTTTTTTCAAACCAATATTGACGCCATTTATAAGCCCCTGTAAATCAATGTATAGCTACCTTGTCCATTCTTCAGAATTGCATTAATCGTCGTTTCGGCTATAATTTAAAAATCAAAATGAAACTTGTTTTAGATTTCGAAAAGCCAATTCTTGAGCTGGAAAAAAAATTAAATGAACTGAATGAAGAGGCTAAAAAATTAGGGATTGATAAGTTTAGAGAAGAGATTCAGAACCTTGAAAGGAAGATAGCTCAAGAACGAGAACGGATTTATTCGAATTTGACGTCCTGGCAGAGGGTCCAATTAGCGCGTCATCCAC
>JAOADO010000008.1:40570-40803 GCA_026417275.1 Verrucomicrobiia bacterium | reverse complement strand
GGATAGTTCTACGCCTTCAGAATTTACGCGGATAAAAATTTGTGTTACAGTTCCAATGTCGAGGTCTTCTGCCAATTCGATGACTCCTACATGGTTGTAAGGTATTTTGACAAGTTTTTGTAGTATTTTGCCTATGGTTTTGCGGTCGACACCTGAATTTTGTTCAACGTACTTTTCTGTAATTTCTATTAGGTCGGCATCAGGAGTGAATAAAACAGAAATGTCCTCGAGCC
>JAOADO010000008.1:0-40560 GCA_026417275.1 Verrucomicrobiia bacterium | reverse complement strand
CGAAACGTTCCTTTATTGGATTAAAAGCAATTTTAATCCGAGTAGAAGTATAGTCTTTTGTTACCACATCGTGTCCTAAAATGGCAGTCATCAGTGCTGTAACTCGTTGCTGACCATCAATAAGTATACGTTTACCAGAAGCTAGAGATCCATCCTTGAGTTTGACTTTTGGATTGCGCCAGGTGATTAGATATCCGATTGGATAACCGTGGTAGAGCGAATCAAGTAAATCGCGGACTTTTGTTGCATTCCATACAAATGGGCGTTGAATTTCTGGTATGGCAACGTCGCCTGACTTTACCCATGTCAGAATGGTCTCAATTGGATGTGGGGTTACAGAGTAACGTTGAGTTGACATTTACTTAGTCCTCTCAAGTCTTTTGGGATTTATATTTGTATCTTTTTCTACCGCTTTCAACCAAGAGCGGTTCTTCCACGAGTTGTTTCTTTGTAGTAAATAGAAAGCCAGGAGAATGGAATATAACCTTGCAACAGTGGTATTCACTGTTCTTTCTCATTGTTAGTGTTCTATAGGTCCATATAGTTTTTTCTATTTTCCTTATAACTTCTCTGGTTCATTTATGAGTTGGGCAATGCGGTTGAGAAGTCTGCCGGCGGCGCCTCCGTCCAGTACGCGGTGGTCAAAACTTAAGGTAAGGCATGCCATGGTGGCAGGTATGAATTGTTGTTTTTCTTCGTCCCAGAGCGGCATTTTGCGTCCGGCGCCAAGCCCGAGGACAAGGGTTTGTTCTGGCAATGGGATTGGTGTAGCCCAGACAAGTCCGAATGTGCCGTAGTTTGAAACAGTGGCTATTGATGAACCAGTGGCGTCGGCTGGCAAACGCCGTTGTCTGGCAAGTTCAACAAGTTCATTGTAGATAGGAATGAGTTCTTTTAGGGTTTTTTTATCGGCGTTGCGGATTACGGGGACAAGGACACCGTCTTCGGCTTCCACGGCAACGCCGATGTCAATCGCCGGAGGGTGCACGATGACATTGCCGATAAGTCTGCCAGCTGGGGCGCTGTTTTCGGAAAGCGCAATAGCCAGGGCCCGCAAAACGTAAAGAGATGGACCCGGTTTTGGCGCAATGGTTTTGCGGTGTTCAAGAATATTATCCAGACGTCCATAAAGTCCAACGGTAGCAAGCGGACGCGTCCAGCTCCGTCTCATGGCGTCCGCAACAGCTACGCGCATTGTGGAGGCTTTTGTTTTTTTCTGGTTTTCGATAAAGGAAATGTAGCGTTCAAAGTCTTCAATTGTTACACGACCGCCGGCTCCGCTTCCTTTTATGCCGGCAAGGTCCGCGGCATGGAGTCCAAGTTCCTGCATTCGCGCCTTCAGCCGCGGGCTCATGTAGGAGGCTCCAAGCAGATGGGCTGGTACGGGCAAACCGCGAACAGTAGGATGCACGCCTTTTTTTGGTGTTTCGTAAACTTGTTGTTCTGCGGGCGACCTTTGTTCTTCAATGGTTGAGGATGGTTGTTGGACGAGCTTGGGTTCATTTTTTTCTTCGATTTTCTTTTCTGTTTCAACGTAACCAAGCACGGAGCCGACGGGATAACTTTCGTTCAGTTCCACAAGCCATGTGATGATTTTTCCTGCACAGGGACTTGTGACTGTCATTGTGGCTTTATTGGTTTCCACTTCGAGGATTTCTTGACCGGCAGAGACATTTTGACCAGGGATTGCCAGAAATTTGACTACTGTTGCCTCTGCAATGGATTCTCCTAATTGTGGCATTATGATTGGCGCTTTTTCCATAGTACGTTTTTCAAGTTAAATCTGAGTGATTGGCACGATATTCTTTATGGTATGAAGGTATGGAGAAGATAGCGCAAATATTTTGAATTTTCCAGTGGGCGGGAGGACCTCCCCTTCGTCTATTAATCTTGTTTGGATAGGAGCCCAACCGTTCCATTTATATTTGCGTACGTATCTTTCCATTTTAATAACCATTTTGGTGTTTTAGGTTAAATACTTAAAAGGTTTCTAACGGCGGCGGCAATGTTGTGAGCTGTGGGGCGATGTGCGCCCCAGAGGTTCGGATGATACGGGATGGGCGTGTCTTTTGAGTTTAATCTCTGAGGCGGAGCATCCAGAAGGTTTAATCCTTCGCAACAGACGCGGGTGATAACTTCTGCCGTTACACCACCCCAGGGCCAGGACTCACCCACAACGAGCAGACGCCCGGTCCGCGCAACGGATGCTATAATGGTGTCAGTGTCAATCGGTTTTATGGTGCGCAGGTCAACAATTTCGATTTCGATGCCTTCTGTTGCCAGTTCATTTGCCACGGCAATGGCTTCATGAAGCATTGCGCTGTATGTGACGATTGTGATATCGCGTCCGACACGCGCAATTCGCGCTTTGCCTGCTGGAAGGGTTTTTTCGCCAATGTCATCGGCTTTGAGGTGATAGTATAGGTATTTGTGTTCGCAAAAGACAACCGGGTCGTCAATCTCCACCGCTTCCAGCAACATCCAGTAAGCGTCTTCAATTGTTGCTGGCGTCATAACAATGAGTCCAGGATAATGGGCGTATATTGTTTCAAGCGATTGGCTGTGGAAGGGACCGCTTCCAAGAGTGCCGCCGGATGGCAGGCGAATAACAATCGGACATGGAACGCCAGTGCGCCAATAAAGCGTTGCGGCGTGATTTACAATCTGGTTGAACCCGGTTGTGGAAAAATCAGCAAACTGGATTTCAACGATGGGGCGCATTCCCTGAATTGCCGCGCCGACTGCCGCACCGACAATCGCGTCTTCGCTTATCGGAGCGTCAATCACCCTGCCGGGAAATTTCTCGGCAAGGTTTTTGGTCGCCTTAAAAGCGCCTCCAAATGCTCCGATGTCCTGTCCATAGATAAAGACTTTCGGATTTTCCTCGAGTGCCCGCTCCTGCGCCAGGCGAATCGCTTCAAGATAGGTGATGCTCATTTTGCAAAAAAGAGTCTACTAAATACTTTGTTGAAATTGCGGTCCAATCCTCTTTATCGGGGTTTGGGTGCGGTTCATTCATAACCTGAGCAACCGCCGTTTCAATTGTTCTTGTTGTTGTCTGTTTCCAATTGGCAATCTCTTCTTCAGTGGACCATTTATTTTTCAACAAAATGCTTTCCGCCACACTAATGCAGTCGCGTCCGAGTTGCGATTTTTTGAGTTCTTCGTCCATGTAAGAGGCGTCGTCATGTTCACCATGTCCGCTGAGTCTAAGTAACTCCGCCACAACCATTTGTGGACCGTTTCCGTTTCGGGCAAGTTCAACAGCGTTTCCAATAATTTTAAGACATTCGGCAAGGTCTGTGCCGTCTACTGTGTGTCCTGCGATGCCGTAACCGATGGCGCGGTCAACAAGGTTCTTGCAGGCAAACTGACGATTGTTTGGCGTTGAATAGGCGTAATGATTGTTTGCCACCACTATTACAAGCGGAAGACGCTCGACAGCCGCTTGATTAACTGCCTCGTGAAATGAACCTGTTGATGTGGCACCGTCGCCGACTGATGCGACTCCAACGAATCCTGTCTCCCCTTTAAACCTTTTTGCCATTAAGCAACCGTTTACGGCGGAGACCATTGCACCCAGATGGCTTATCATGGCAAGAATTCCATCGCGCGGTCTGCCGAAATGGACATTGCCATCACGTCCGCGCATTGGTCCCAGTACCGATCCGAGATAAGTCCTTATCGGGTCCAGCAAAGGAGTTCCAAACGCGAGGCGTCCTGCGGAATCTCTTATTAACGGGGCAAAGATATCGCCTTTTTTTAAGCATACCCCGATTGCGGCGCTCAACGCTTCCTGTCCGCGGCTTAAGAAAACCCCACCGCTTATCTTTCCCGCGCGGTATAATAGCGCCATCTTTTCCTCATAAGCCCGCGCAAGGAGCATATACCAGAACGCCTTTCGCGCCTTTTCACTGACATCTCCGAGCCTATGTTCGGAGGCGTTTATTGCTTCTTCAGCCTCAAACATACCCAATTTTAGGCTTTTAATGATAACAAGAGCAAATATTTATTTTCAAAAGATAATGCCCGTTTTTCAATGTGTATTCCACAGATTTTTGAAGCGCGAATTTACCTCAACAGGGTGTCTATTCGCTCGCTTATTGTTCCTGTTCTTAAAAGAGATTCACCAACAAGTATTGCGTTTGCGCCGGCATTGTACACTCGCATAACATCTTCTTTCCTCGAAATTCCGCTCTCAGCGACAATTGTTAACAAATCTCCGCCAGGCAGACTGCGCGCCATTTTAGCGAGCCTTTCCGTGGTGGAAAGGTCAACTTTAAAGGTTTTTAAGTTTCTATTGTTTATCCCTATGAGTTTTGCCCCGATCTCTGCAGCAATCAGTAGTTCTTCTTCGTCATGTACTTCCACAAGGGCTGAAAGCCCCGTTTTAATGATAAGTTCATGCAATCTTTTTAATTTTTGCATGTCAAGAATAGCAACGATAAGAAGTATCGCGTCGGCTCCAAGTTGTATTGATTCTAAAATCTGGCGTTCATCTATTATAAAATCCTTTCTCAACAGCGGAAGCGCCACAGTTTTTCGAATATCTGAAAGGTATTGTGGCGCTCCCTGAAAGAACTTAACATCCGTCAACACAGAAATGCAGGTTGCGCCGCATTTTTCGTATTCTCTTGCTATTCTAATATGGTCAAAGTTTTCGCATATAACGCCAGCAGATGGAGACGCTTTTTTTACCTCAGCAATTAATGCAACATTGCTCCGGCGCGGATTTTTTAACGTTCCAATGAAATCGCGGCAATCGCCGCCGCGAAAACTGAGAGCAGATTTTAGTATCTCGACATTAATTGTTTGCTCGGGCAATAACTCAATCTCTTTTTTCTTCTCTTCAACGATAACATCAAGGATATTCATTCCACTACGAACAACGTCTGGTTGTTATTGTTGTTGTTGCATTGCTTCTTTAATCAATTTTATCAAATCGTCGTATTTTTCGACTGCCTTAAATTGAGGAAAGTCTCGTTTCACGTTTTCGGGCGCTTTGAATAAAATTCCTACGTCGGCTTCAGCAAGCATAGCGGTGTCGTTGTAGGAGTCTCCTGCTGAAATAATATAGTAATTCAGACTTTTGAGCGCTGCGACGGATTTCTGTTTTTGGTTTGTTTGCCGTAGTTTGTAATCAACAATCTTATCACTTTCTACTACCAGGCGGTTGCAAAAAAGGGTGGGCCAACCGAGTTGACGCAGGAGTGGTTGTGCAAATTGTTCAAATGTGTCAGAAAGAATAATTACTTGAACAATTGAACGCAATTCATTTAGAAACTCAATGGCTCCCGGCAAAGGTTTAAGAGTGGCGATAACATTTTGAATATCGCTTAGTTTCAATCCATGCTCATCAAGGATGCGGATTCTGCCGCGCATGAGTTTATCGTAATCAGGCTCATCGCGGGTTGTTCTACGGAGTTCGGGTATTCCGGTTTTTTCAGCAACCGCTATCCAGATTTCAGGCGTCAGAACGCCTTCCATGTCCAGTGTTACTATTGACTGTTTCACGCTCAGAGATTGTTTCAGATTTCAAATAAAATGTCCAGAAAACCCAAATTTTCAAGCACAAGATGGAATTTTAAATACATTATCATTCTTTTAGAATATCAGGTCGCCATTCTTTCCATGTTCGTGTTTTCATGTTCCCCAGCCATGGTTGATAATAAATCTGATTCAAATCAATAGTTGTCCACTCGAATGGTTTCTCTTTTGTTGCCTCGCATAGAATTGTGCCCACAGGATTTATTATAAACGAGCGCATGTCGTAAGTTGAGGAAACCAGAAATATGGAATTTTCTATGGAACGGGCCCGTGCAAGGGTTTCATTTCCGCCCCATATCGGTAGAAATATAATTTCTGCGCCTTTTGCAGACATCATTCGCGCTGGTTCGGGAAATTGTAAATCCCAGCAAATCATGATGCCGATTTTCCCGAATTCGGTTTCAAACACTGGATAAGTGTTGCCGGGTGTTATTCCACTTTCCCATTCTTCCCGCGGTAGGTGAGTTTTTCGATATTTTCCGAGCAATCTCCCTTTTCTATCAATTAAAACTGCGGTATTGTAAACAAGATTTTTCTCCTTTTCATAAATTCCAGCCACAATGTAAGCGCCAATTTTTTGCGCCAATCTGCCAAGCCTATCGGTTGTTGGACCGGGGATTTGTTCGCTTACATCCACATAAGTTTTACCCGTGCCAACCACAGTAATTCCCTCCGGTAGACACACAAAATCGAGTTTGTCTGGAGCATTTGTTTCTACGAGATTGCAAAATTGCTCCACGCTGTCGGATGGCGATTTGGAGCCGCGCGGTCTGTAATAAACGGTGGCGACTGCTACCTTTCGTTCTGGCATTTTTTCTATTTCTACGATGGAAATTTCATCCCACCATACGGTTGAGTTGTTTGAAAATCCCAACGACAATTGGATGTCTAACATTGTTGCGTTATCCGGGGCGTGACATACATATTCCACTTTTTTCCACTCTCCATGAACTGCTGAATCAAGCGCGTATTCCGGCGGCATAACACCATTGCCATTGCTGTCCAGCCATTCAAGTCGCGCGATTACCGAACGTCTCTCGTTTTTTACATTTTTAACGCGATACCAGGCGCAGAATTTATAAATCTTTCCCGGAGACAGTGTTCTTAAGCGTGTTCTCCATGCTCCAAATTGCTCTTCAGTGACAGTGTCAATTCTTAATGCCGTTTCTTTTGCTCTTCCGCCTCGCATGTCTAAAGAAAATTGCGGCGAGATTTCGCTTCTGGGCGCCCAATTCGTCCATGAAACTTGCATCGAAGGTTTTTTGTTTGAGTTTGTAAGTACAGGAAATTCGACATTTAAAAGAGACATTGCCGCATAGCATACTAGATTTATAAAAAGCAATGGCAATATTGCGGGAAAATTCTGTGCTTTCATACACTTATAATAAGGAACTTTTTGAAAAAAAGATAACCAATTTATTGGGGGTTTTAGAATGTTTGGAGGTTTATTTTGTGAAAACTTCTCTTAAAGGCTCACTTTTCGATTGGCTTATATCTGGCTTTTGAATCTGGCGCTTCTTCGACACGGTTAAAACCGCAGTTTTTTGCAACTTCTTCAATAAAATGAATGGTTATATTTTTCAAAATCTTCTGGTCACTCGAAAAATACCAGAGCAACACTGGCATAGTTACAAGAATCATCCAAGCCCATGCCGTATGTTTGCCGAATAAACCAATTAGAAGCAATTCCAGGGCCAACACCCCGCAGAAAACGGCTTTTGCCGGCAGAGAGAATGCTGTGTCGAGCCTGCATTTTAACACCTGTTTTCCCTGTGAATAAAGTTCGCTTACAGTTGTTAGTTGAATACTCGTCCATCGGCTTCCAAAGATTTCAATGTCATATCTATTCCAACCACTATCCACGCGATAGGACCACCCTTCCCTATCAAGAGATGTCTGAATAATCTCCAGAAACTTTACCCTGTCCACATTAGTTTCGACCCAGTATGAGAGGATAGATGGAGGTTCTTCTGGACCATTTTTCACCGCCCAGTCAAGCCTTGCTGTGGATGCAATCGGCATTGGATTAAATAACAGTCGCTTATGATACCTTGCATAGCCGCGTATAATCGGTTGGAGAAAATAAAGCAACGCTACCAGGGGTTTAGACCATAATCTTAACTTATTTTTAGGGATATCGGACTGTAAACCGGATGCAACGCAAATGCCAATCACTGATAGTAAGTTGATGACCGCAAACGGGAAAAGAAATCTGAACGGGGCTGATAAAATTAAAAGCGGCAATGTAACTACTGTGTGATATTCAAAAGATGTGAGTAACCCAAAAAGTGTCATTGGACTGGGCGTATACAATGTTTGAAACATTCCAGAACCGAACTGCCCATGATAGATTATTCGTTTGCCAGGAATGAATCCGGGTTTTGCCGGGGTGTAAATTCTTCCAGACCAAACGCTTCCGCCAATGGTGTTGAAATACTCTGGGTGTTTACGTATCAAAAGCGCTTCCGCTTCGCCGTAGCCGTATTGTTGTTTGAGGTAATCTTTCACGCTTGAACGCCGATAATGCCACACAAATGCGGAAGGACTAAATCCTATTTTATATCCCCTTTGTTGAATTCTCCAACAAACATCCACGTCGTCGCCCGCTTTTCTAAATATAGGGTCAAAACCGTCAATTTCTTCCAGCGCCCATTTGTAAAAAGCCATGTTGCACCCGGGAATGTGCTCGGCAACTCTGTCCGTAAGCATGACATGCGCTGGTCCCCCTGGCGATGCCATAACGGCGGCGGCTACAGGCGAATCCTCCGGCGGCAGGAAATTAGGACCTCCCATTCCGACAAAATCACTTCTTAAAAAATCTACTGCTAAATAATAAAGCCAATCTTCATCCACGCGACAATCCGCATCTGTAAATGCAACAATTTCGCCAGTTGCCATCGCAATGCCAGTATTTCGCGCTACGGATAGACCATGATTTTGCTGGCGAAAGTAACGAAGGTTGCTATAAAGTCTTGCAATTTGCGGGGTTGCATCCGTTGAGCCGTCATCAATTAAAATCACTTCATAATCTGGGTAATTGAGTTTAAACAATGAATCCAGGCAGATTTTTAACGTTCTTGCCCCGTTGTAACAAGCCACAACAACACTGATTTTCGGGTAGCGAGATAGCGAAAAGTAGGGAGCCTGTTTAAACTCGCGCTGAACTGTATAAAATGATTGTTTTGGTTGGCGTTCTTCTGTTGTGAGTCCCATCTTCCAGTCTGTTATCTTATACCCCCCACGGAACCAATCATCCGTAAAGCTAAAGACAACGGCGCCCGCAAAGCCGGTTTCAAATATTGTCCTTATTTGCCATCCAAACAATTCGCATTTTTTCTCCTCGCCTAACCGCAGGGAATCAAAGCCAAACTCTCCTATGATTATAGGTTTTTCCTGTGCTATCATCTGAAGGCGAGAGAGATAGTTCTCAAAAGGCTTTTGCTGGTGCAAATAAACGTTGAAACACAAAAAGTCAATTTCAGACGGTAGCAAGTATTCGGTTGGTGGGAAATTCCCGAACGTGCACAGGCATTCGGGGTCAATACTCTTTGCTTCTTCAACAAGCGAATTGATAAACAATTCAACGTTTTTTGCTCCACTCCACCTTGCGATATCGGGGTTGATTTCGTTTGCGACGCTGTATGCAAAAATTGCGGGATGTCCTGCAAATGCTTTTACAGCGCTACGAACTGCGTTACGGGCGTTTTCTTGTTCTTGCTGGGAGTCAAGAAAACAAAAATGTGTTCCCCAGGGGATATCTATCAAAAGTTTTAAGTCAAATTCTGCGGCAAGGTCAACTAACCACCGCGGGGGGATATTGTAAACTCGGATTAGATTTGCGCCGAGTTCCCGAATTAGTTCGAAATCTTTCCTTACTTGCTCTTTTGCTGGGAAGTAAAGTCCATCTTTATCTGGGGCAAATGGTCCATATGTAACTCCTTTCGGGAAAAACTTCTTCTCCCCCAGTCGAAAGAATTTTCCATCTACCTTAACTCGCGGTTGATTCCCAAAATTGCCGTTCATCTGCCCTTAATGAAAACATAATTAATAATGTAAAAAAGACAATTAACAGAGTTGACTGTTTTGCTTTTAGATTTATTCGAAGTCTAATTTTATTTTCAATTTATCAAGAATGGAGCCTTCGGCAGTGGCGATTGTGGTTAGGGCTTTATTGTAATCCACAAGTGCTTGAATTTCTGCCACGCGCGCGGCAATTAAATCCCTCTGGAATTGGAGCACAAAGAAACTCGTGCTCTTGCCATTCTGAAGTTTTTTAATTTCATTTTCTAAAGCCGCTTCGGCAAATATCCTTGCCCGCCGGGTGGCATCTATGCGGTCAAAACTTGTCTTTGCAAGGGAAATTGCGTCCTGGATTTGTACCATTATATCCTGCTCGAGTTTTTTGACCTGCAATTCTGATTGTTCGCGCAACTGGCGGCTTTCTCTCAACTTTGCCTTTGTTTGTTTGTTGCTCCATGGGAACACGACTTCAATGCCATAAATATAGTCCGGGTTTCTCTGCGACCATGTGTCTGCAAACATGCTCTCCGCCCCGGTATGAATAGCAGAACTTCCATACCTGCCAACGAGACTTACATCCGGGAGTTTTTGATTTTTATAAAATCTAATATTCAAGTCGTTAATCTCGACTCCGGTTTTTAACTGGGCAAGGTCTGGACGCAAAGAAAGCCCTGTTCGCCAGCTTTCCTGCAGGTCAAACTTTTGCGGCACGGCAATCAACGGTGCAGTTGGAATCAAACGCACGTTCTTCCACTGTTCAAGGTCATCTGTCATCAAGTTTTTTAAGAGATTTTCGGTTGTGTAAACAAGATGCCATGCCCTCAATAAATCGGACTTTCGCATTGAAATTTCGCTTTCAGCTTGCTTTTCATCCAGCGGGAGCAAAACACCAGCCTTAACTTTTGCCATATTGTCCTTATAAAGTTGCTCGGCAAGTTCAAGAGCTTTTTCCATTACTTTTACATTCTCGCGCGCAAAAATAAGGTCGTAATATGCAATTTCAACCGTCGAAACCACTGTCATGACCTGATACCGAAGACTAAATTCGGAGACTTTGATATTCTTTTTGTTTACAAGAATTGCAAGTCTTTCTGAGTCAATGCTCGAATTTTTTAAGAGTGGATGACGCAGTTCAATTCCAATTGTGCCATTATAAGTATCGAACGGGAGAGTTCCTCCAAAAGAACGATTGAATTCCAGCGGAATTGAATACATTGTACCGGATGGCAGTTTGCCTTCCACGCTTGTATAAACGTTGTCGAAATGATTTCTGGTTCTGTCTTCACGTACAGGGGTGCCGAAGAAATCCTTGATGTTTCCCGGGTCTGTCTCCATTGTGCGGTTATATCCCAACTTTATAACGGGGTCGTAAACGCCTTTTGAAAATTCAAGAATTGAACGTTGAATCTCTGGATTCAACTTCATGATTTGAATGTCGAGGTTGTGTTTTAAAGCCATTTCAATGCATTCTTCAAGAGAAATGGAACGTTGAACATAGTTGGTTTCTTGCGCTCCGATTTGAAACGCAAAAACCAACGTAGCCAATAAAATTAACCATCTGATACTTTTCATTGCCTTCATCAGATTATTTAAAATTCCTCAATATATAGTTTCACAGTTTTTTAATTAAGCCAAGATGATTTTAATCCCGCTTTTTATAAACTGTATTTAAAAATACTGAAAAGTTACGAAAAATAAACTATAATTGTGCAAAAAAGACCAGTTTATAATGAGGGAAGTTCTTTTATTTTCCCGGCGGCTCTATGCAGAGCAGAGTCAATATCATGACCGGGGAGGCTTTCATCAACTGAGCGTCCATTAAATAAAACAACCCATCCTGTTCCGTCGCCAAGCACTGCGGCAAACGAAAACGTGCCAGGCAAACTCCCGTAATGCCAGAGATTCGGTTTTCCATTTTTACCGAGTGGTCTGACCTGCCAGCCGCAACCGTAATATGTTTCTGCTTCCTTTTTATCCTCTTTTACAAGGTGTTCTGGTATGGAAACAAGCGTTTTCCAGGAGTCTGCAGTTAGAATCTTTTTTTTCGCTTTTTCAGTTAACGCAATGCAGAAGCGCGCGTAATCGAATGCTGTGGATATCCAGCCGCCATGCGCGTCCATCCTTTCTAACTGAAACGAACCGTATGGATTCGATTTTTCGTTGAAATGCAGGTTTTTCATCTCTTCGTTATTGAACGCAGTATAATAAATTGATTCATCCGTCCTTCTTTTTTCAAAATTGGTTGCTCCGAGATGCATGTTTTCAATGCTTAACGGTTTTAAAATGTTCTGCTTAATGTAGTCTTCATACCGCATGCGGCTTGTCTGTTCTATTACACGACCAAGAACGCAATAACCAAAATTTGAATAGGCATATCGTGCACCGGGGTCAAAATCCAGTTTTCTGGAAAGCATAAATTCAATAATGTCCACTGGACTTCGCGGCGTTCTCCCGATTACTGCGCCAATTTTTTCTTGAGAAAAAAACATTGGGTCTCCACTCAGCGCCGAATCCCATCCGCCCGTATGTTGCAATAGATGCCGAACCGTAATTTTAAACCATCGTTTATCGGTAATCTTCTCTTCGAAGTTCTCGAACAACCCTTTCAATAATTCGACAATTGGAGCATCAAGATTCAATTTGTTTTGTTCAACGAGTTTTAAAATTCCAACAGCGGTCAAAGGTTTTGAAAGGCTGGCAATCCTGAACAAAGTAGAATTCGTTGTTCTTGTTTTTTTATCTATATCGGCGAAGCCGTAAGCTTTTTCATAAACAATCGAACCATTGTTGAAAACAGCAAGACTGGCTCCGGGTATAAAGCGCGGTTTCATGAAGTTTTCCACCTCTTCGTCGAAAGGTTTCATCAGATCTTCGCCACCGTTATCTCCAGAAACAATTCCGGAAGCAATTGCTGTGGATACTGCGAAAAAATTCCGCATTAAAAATTGTCTTCGATTTATTAAGCCGATAGTCATTTTTAATTTAAAATACTTGATGTAATGGCAGATTTAAATTCTTTTTACAGGACTTGGTTCAACTTTTTATTACCGCAATGCAGTCGCAGATTTACATGGCAATGGCGATTATCTCCCCGGATTTTATTTTAAAATCGGATATTTATGTGTTATTATAGATTTTTGAGAAATCGCTAATGTTTCGCGATTATTAAAATATGCCGAGCGTGTATATAAAAACATATGGTTGCCAGATGAATGAGCGGGATTCAGAAGCTGTTGCCGCCCAGCTCGTTGCGCGCGGTTATTCGCTTGCTGAATCTGAAGACACAGCGGACATTATCCTACTCAATACGTGCAGTGTCAGGGACCTTGCTGAACAAAAAGCGCTTGGCAAAATGCGCGCCCTTTCTGCGGAAGTTCGTCGCTCAAAGCGCAATGTTGTCCTTGGATTTATGGGATGTATGGCGCAGGCGCGCGGCGAAAGCCTCATAGAACGATTACCAGACGTTGACCTTATTGTTGGGACCCAGAAGTTTCATCATGTGGCGGATTACATCGACGACCTGCTTTCTGGCAGGCGAGAGAGAATAATTGATGTCAATGAGGAAAAGGACAGCCAGATGGCAATCCGGGAGCATCTCCTTGATGGACTTGGACAAAAAGCAATTTCTGCCTTTGTCAGCATCATGCAGGGGTGCAATCAACGTTGTTCATTTTGCATTGTGCCATACACGCGCGGCAAAGAACGTTGCCGTCCAATCGAAAACATCGTTCAGGAATGCCGCGAACTTGCGGCAAAAGGCGTCAAGGAAATCACTCTATTGGGACAAATTGTTACAAGCTACGGGAGAGGCGAAATTCCAGAAAAAGATGGAAAATCTCCATTTGTACAATTGCTCGAGGCTGTTCACCAGGTTGATGGTGTTGAAAGAATTCGTTTTACGGCGCCCCATCCAAAAGGTTATGGAGACGACCTTGTAGAAGCCTATGGCAGATTGCCAAAACTTGTCGAAAGTGCACACATCCCAGTCCAGAGCGGTAGTAATAGAATTCTTGAACTTATGAAGCGGGGACACACCCGCGAAAAATATATTTCCATTATAGACAAACTCCGCGCTGTAAAACCGGATATCGGAATCTGCACAGACATTATTGTCGGTTTCCCTGGAGAAACAGACGAAGACTTTAACCAGACCAAACTACTTATTGAAGAAGTCCAGTTTGACCAGGCTTTTATATTCAAATACTCTCCCCGCCAGGGAACAAAAGCCGCGGATATGCCAGACCAGGTTCCACAGGCAGTCAAAGAAGAGCGCCATCGCATTCTCCTTGATTTAATGAATCGTATTGGATTTCAGAGATATAGCCGCTATATAGGGAGAGAGGTGGAAATCCTTGTTGAAGGACCGAGTCGCAAAAATCCAAATCGTCTTTCGGGCAGAACGCGGTGCAATAAAATAGTTGTTTACGATGGTAAACAAGAAGATGTTGGCTCTCTTTTAAAGATAAATATCACAAGGGCGGGAACTTTTACCCTTTACGGCGAGCCGATTTATTAAACGAAAATACAGGGTTTAAATAATTCAGTTCTTTGCGTTTATGCTTTTCCACCTCCATATTCCAGCGAGGAAACTTCCGATTACTGAGTGAAAAGTGGCAGAAATCGCACATGGAGTTGGCGCGGCTGGCATCTGGGGAAAATTGCGCATTGCAAGAACAGTGCCGAGTCCGGAGTTTTGCATGCCGACTTCAATGGAGACTGTTCTTCGAATAATTTTGTCGTAGCCAAGGATGGTTGCAAATAAGTAGCCAAGCCCAAAGCCGCCCGCATGTAGCAAAAAAACAGACAACAGTAGTTTTCCTCCAGAATGCAGTATCTTTTCCGAATGTTGCCCAATAATGCTTGCGCAAATTAGAGTGATTGTAAGGACAGATATTACTGGCGCTACAGGTAACATAAATTCAACTGCCTTTGGTATCGTATGATGGCAAATTAAACCTAAAACGACAGGAATCAAAACCACCATTGCTGTGTCTCTGAACAATGCAATGATGTCCACCGGGACATAAGCACCCGCCAACCACGCGGTCAGGGTAGGCGTCATTACAACAGCCCCGAATGTTGAACACATAGTCATCAAGACTGACAATGCCACATTTGCCTTTGCAAGGTAGGTAACGACGTTTGACGCTGTTCCGCCGGGACAACAAGCAACCAGAATTAATCCCACTGCATACTGCGGGTCTAACTTCATCAATTTCGCGATTGACCATCCAAGGAACGGCATTATTGAATATTGGGCAATGAATCCGGCAAGAATTGCTTTCGGCATTTTCATTACCCTCTGAAAGTCGCTCACATCCAGGGTTATTCCCATGCCGAGCATTATCACAGCCAATCCCCACACAATAAGATTTCCCCTGAACCACGTAAATAATGGTGGATGAATCAATGCAAGAATCCCGCCGATTAGAACCCAGATGGGAAATAAATTCGCAATCCAGTTGAGTAGGTTTTTCATTTCGAATAAACAGCACTTCGGAACACATTTTAAATTTTAACTTACAACAAAACGGCTCTAACAGCGCCTGCAGTTCGACAGCATGATATTCGGTTTTATATTAAATTGGCGAATCTTTTGATATTTTTGTTTTAATCAATTTGGTTAAAATTCTTAAAAGTGAATAAGTTGTATTTACTTTTTCAGGTTTAACTTCTCAAAAATTGGCTCAAGCGCAAGTTTCCATTTTTCATAGCCTTTTGAGTTTGGATGAAGCAGGTCGGGGAATTCCTCCTTCTTGGCTCCGCCATTTTCGTCTGCATAAATACCCCAGGTATCACAACGTATGAACTGAGATTCGTTTTTAATAAAACCATCGACCAGTTCATTGAGCCGTTTAATTTTTTCGGCAAACTGTTGTTGACGTGGCATAACTTTGCAGACAATAACGGGTGTTTTTGGCAAATTGGATTTAATCTGGGTAAGGATAGCCTTGACGTTTTCTGCGGCATCTTCAGGGTTTCCGCCAAGCCCAAGGTCATTTGTACCGATTAAAAGCACAATGGCGGTCGGTTTCAAGGAAATGACATCTTCTTTTAAGCGGTAGAGGACCTGTCGGGTGGTGTCGCCGCTTATTCCGCGATTTGCAACTTTAAGGTAGGGAAAATCTTTTGCAAGACTTCCCCATCCCTGTGTTATTGAGTCGCCAAGGAAAACGACCGAGCCATTATCTTTATCAACTTCTGATTTCCAGCGTCCACGTCTTTCATTCCATAGTTTTTTAAACCAGTCCGCTTTCTGAAGAGGACCTTTTCCTGGAAACATGCTTTCGTCCGCTGGCCAGAACTGAGACTCTTGAGCCAGTGTGGTTTGTTGCGAGTAACCAACAGTTAACCACGCAATAAGAACCAGGCAATTAAAAAGAAAAGCAGAACTGATGGTATTTATCATTTTTTTCATAAATGTTCGATTTTAATAATGCATTGATTTTCAGAAAATTAAAAGAAAATTTTGAATGTTGGAAACACCCCGGGTTTGAGTATAAGAGTCAAAATAGACGCGATTTGGTGATGAGAAATAAAAAGGGGATTGTTATTACAATCCCCTTTTTTCGTAAAACGCTTTCTATAAACGTTATTTAACAGGTTGAAGTTCTGCCTGTTTTTTCTCAGGTTTTGCCGCAACTGCTCCCCCGTTTGCGCTGTCGAGCAGAAGTCCCTCGATTTCGCTAAATATTTCCTCGTCTTCGAAGAGGTTCTGAACAATTGAACCGCTCGGACAGGACGCCACGCATGTGCCGCAACCTTTGCAAAGGGCTTCGTTGATATGGGCTTTCTTCTTCATATCATCAAATGCGATTGCCGAATATGGACAGAGCGAAATACAGGATTTGCACCCCGAGCATTCTTCTTCGCGCACGAACGCGGTGTTTGGTTCCTGCTCGATAAATCCTTTGTCAATAAGGACAAGCGCTTCCGCAGCGGCGGCGCCAGCCTGGGCGACGGTGTCGGGGATGTCCTTGGGACCCTGGCAACAACCGGCAAGGAATATGCCGTCTGTGAATGTGTTTACAGGCGCAAGTTTTGGATGGCGTTCGAGGAAGAATCCTTCTGAGCCGCAACTCATATTGAACATGCGCTGGACTTCGCCGGCGTCTGGTTGCGGTTCGAGCCCGGTTGAAAGCACAACCATGTCTACAGGAATTCTGCGAACAAATCCCGCCAGTGTATCCTCAACGCGAATCACGAGTTTTCCGTCTTCGCCGGGTGCGTACGCCCAATCTGTCACTTCACCAACGCGTCCGCGAATAAAATGAACGCCTTCGTTAAGGAGTTTATCGTAAAATTCTTCATACGCCTTGCCCGGTGTTCGCATATCAATGTAAAAATTGTAAACCTCTGCGTTTGTGTGTTCTTTGAGCAGGTGCGCGAGTTTGAGAGAATACATACAACAAACGCGCGAGCAGTATTTGTTGGTCTTTTTATCGCGCGAACCAACGCAGTGGATGATGCCAATGGATTTTGGTTCCTTGCCATCGCGCAGGACAACGTGACCCGCCGTTGGACCAGATGCGTTGACCATTCGTTCGACCTCCAGCGCCGTAAACACGTTCGGATATTTCCCGTATCCATATTGTTGAATTCTTCTGGCATCAAATGTCTTGAAACCAGTGGCAATAATTACGGCTCCAACCTGGACTTCAGAGAATTGTTCTTTCTGGTTGAAGTCTATCGCTTTACGGTCCTGGCATCCTTCGAGGCATGTTTGTTTACACTTGCCAGTTTTAAGTTTCAGACAAACTTCGGGGTCAATCAAAACGACCTGCGGCGTTGCCTGCGGGAACGGAAGGTAAATTGGTTTTCTCTTGCCGAGTCCTTCGTTGAATTCATCCGGGAAGCGCGGGTCTTTGTAAACGCATTTGTTAATGCACTCGCCGCAACCTACGCAGAGGTCTTCTATGATGTAACGTGGTTTGTGTTTTACCTTGATTTTATAGTTTCCCACAAAGCCCTCGACTTTAACTACTTCGGAGTACGCCCAAAGTGTGATGTTTGGATGAGCGGCAACCTCGGACATCTTTGGCGTTAGAATGCAAGCCGCGCAGTCAAGCGTTGGGAATGTTTTATCGAACTTTGCCATGTGTCCGCCAATTGTTGGTTCGCGTTCAACCAGATAGACCTTTTTGCCAGCATTTGCGAGCGTGAGCGCGGCGTGAATACCAGCAATGCCGCCACCGACAATCATTACTGCAGAGGTGATAGGCACTTTCTTTGTTTCAAGTTCGCGATGAAACACAACGCGGTGAACTGCGGCACGCGCAAGTTCTTTTGCCTTCAACGTCGCAGACTCGCGGTCTGTATGAACCCATGAGTTATGCTCGCGAATGTTTACCATCTGGCAAAGGAATGGATTGAGTCCGCCTTTTTCTGTCGCTGTCCTGAATGTGTGTTCGTGCAAAAGTGGCGAACATGAGGCTACAACAATCCTGTTTAATTTGTGTTCTCTGATGTCGTTGGCGATGAGTTCCTGTCCGGGGTCGGAACACATGTATTTATAATCGCGTGAGACAACGACTCCTGGCAGTTTAGCCACATACTCTGCCACTGCCTTGCAATCCACCATTGAAGCGATGTTGTGCCCGCAGTGGCACACGTAAAATCCGACTCTGACTTTTTCTTTGTTCATTTTTACAGACTCCCCAATTGTCTATGTTAAATCCGTTTATGCTGTAACTGGTTGATTTGCAGGCATTTCGAATGGTATAATGCAACGATGTATCCCGAGTTCACGTTCATCTATTCCAAGTGCAAGTCCAATTAATTGTGTAAAATAGAGCGTTGGGATACGCGCGTTTGCCCATTTTTTCTCAATTTTATCGTGGTATCCATCCAGATTAAATTGACAGAGCGAACATGCAGTAGAAATGACATTTGCTCCTCGTTTAAGCGCTTCTTTTAGAATGATGTAAGCGCAGAGCAAGCCTGGCTCTGGCAACGTGCCCGTTAAACTGCTTCCGCAACAACGTGTTTTTAGAGGAAACGGAACCACCGTTGCTCCAAGGGCGGTAAGGATTTTATCCATAGATGTCGGATTATACTGGTCGTCAAATGTCGAATAAGGGCGTACCAACTGGCAACCGTAATAAGGCGCTACTTTAATTTCTTTAAGTGGGCGTTTTACGGCCTTTTTCAACTTCTCCAATCCGTAATCATTCAACAAAATGTCCAGAGGATGTCTGATTTTGATATTTTTTGATATTTTTAGATTAGCTGTTGCGAGCGCCTTGTTGATGGTTTCTGCGACTGGTTTTGAGGATTCCATGTATTTGAGGGATTTATTCAGCACCAGATAACATGCGCTACATGGCGCCATGATGTCTGTAAATCCGGCTTTCTCCGCAAGGGCAATGTTTCGCGCGGCAAGTACACAGCTTTTTATTTCATCCACTGCCATGTATGCTGTGGCGCCGCAACAATTCCAATCATCAAGTTCTTCATATTCAATGCCTAACATGTTTAAAACCGCAAGCAGGGATTCTTCATAAGCCCGTCCTGTACCTTTAACCGAACAACCTGGATAGTAGCAGTATTTCATATTCAACCCTCAAAAACTTTAGTGTGAATTTTTTGAATTATTTTTTCCGTTTCCATTTCCGTTGCCCAAATGCGAAATTCCACCCAACATATCTATAGAAAGTTTATCCACAGTGGAGAGTATTTTTTGCAGTTCATCCTTTCTTTTAATTTCATCCGCTTTAAACGCGAATCTTCCTTTAGTTATCAGTTTTAACCCGAGTTGCCAGGAGCTAAAAATCTCTTTCCAGTTAGATTTTAACATCATCTTTGTGGCAAGGAAGTTTTCGGTTATGCGCCCATATTTGTAGACCATGCTGAAGAATTCGCTTGCCAGTACGGGTATCGGGAATCGTTTCGGATAATAGCCCTCGTGGATTGCACGTTGTTTGAGCTCATACATAATGTCTGTAATATGCACTTCGCGCGGGCATTCCACAGTGCAGACATAGCAGGAAGCACAAAGCCATATTGTGTAACTCTTTAGAACGTCGTTTTTAAAATCCGAGCGAACAAGTTCAATTATCTGACGCGGAGTGAAGTCCATGTAGATACTCAATGGACACATCCCCGAACATGTTCCGCATTGGATGCAACTTTGAAGGTTTTCGCAACCCGGGACATTCATTATTTCTTGACCGAACCCCGGTGCCCGGTCGGCTTCGTATTTTATTGTTCTTACCAATTCTTGCATAAAAATCCCCTGCTCTACCTTTTTGGTAGTTTCTTGGTCTTGCTGACGACACTATACAGCTTGTGCATCAGCCCTATTTCCCCAAAAATGAGATGCCGCTTTTTATCAAATTCATGGGGTATTAGCAATACTTTTTTTTCTACTATTAATTATATCGGAAATTCTAATGGATGGTTACAGAGTGTTTGAATTGAAAATTTAAATTTTTGTTAAAACTACTCAGTTTTAATTTGAATTAAAGATTTGTAAACTATTTAATTCATTTTATTGGGCTGATATTGTGTTATGGACAATTCACAGAAAAAAAGACAGTTTCAAAACATTGCCCTTATTGGTTTCATGGGGACGGGTAAGACAACTATTGGACGTTTGGTTGCCTCTCTTCTGAATTATGGTTTTCTGGATACTGATCATTTGATTGAAATGCGAGTCGGCAAAAAAATTTCGCAGATATTTCAAGAGGAAGGAGAGGCAAAATTCAGAGAATATGAAAGACAGGCTGTGGATGAACTTTCCACATTTAGGAGAATGGTTTTTGCCACAGGCGGTGGTTTAGGCGCTAATTTGGATAACCTTCAGAAGATAAAAACACATTCTCTCATAGTGTGTCTATGGGCGTCGCCGGAAACTATTTATGAACGGGTGAAAACCCAGACTCACAGACCACTCTTATGCGTTCCAGACCCCCTTGCAAGTATCAAGGATTTGCTCTCGAAACGAGAACCTGTTTATCGTCAAGCGGATATATTGATTAGCACGGATTATTTTTCGCCGCGGGATGTGGCTCAAAAAATTGTTTCGCATTTTAGAACTGCTCGCGCAAAGGCTAAAAGAACTATTCGTGAAAGATAAAATACGGCAATTCGCGTTTGAACTTGGGTTTGACTTATGTGGATTTTCAAAGGCAGAACCCACTGTGCGTGAAGAGTTTCTGAAAAGATGGATTGACAGCGGCTACCACGCTGAAATGGGTTGGATGAAACGGACGCTGGAAAAGCGTCTCAATCCGGCGCTTGTTCTTGAAAACGCAAGAACCGTCATATCTGTTGGCGCGTCTTATTATCTGGATAAAAAAGAGGTATCGGCTTCACAGGATGCTCTGGCAGAGAATAAGTATTTTGGCAAAATTTCCAGATACTCGCAATTCATTGATTACCATTATGTTATAAATGGAAAACTCGAATTGCTCTCCGAATTTATTCTGAAAAATTATCCTGGCGAGAAGGCTTTGTGTTATGTGGACACGGGTCCTGTGCTTGAAAGAGAATTCGGACAGAAATCGGGCATTGGGTTTGTTGGCAAACACACAAATTTAATCAGTAAAAAGTTTGGCAACTGGTTATTATTAGGAGAAATCATAACAACAATTGATGTTGAACCAGATGCGGCAGAAAAAAACTATTGCGGCAAATGCAGAAGATGCATTGACGCCTGTCCCACGAGGGCAATTGTTGCCCCCTTTATGCTGGATTCATGCCGTTGTATATCATATTTAACCATTGAACATAAAGGGGTTATACCAGTTGGAGTTCGCCATAAAATTGGGTGCCATCTTTTTGGATGCGATGATTGTCTTGAGGTCTGTCCATGGAACAGGTTTGCTCAAGAGGGAAATATGATTAGACACGAGATTAAACGTTTCCCTATTGAAATGGATGTTTTCAGCATTTTTAAGATGGATAATGCTGAATTCAAAAGAGTCTTTGGCGGAACGCCAATAGAGAGGCTTGGTTTGAAACGGCTTTGTCGCAATGCATGCGTGGTTTTAGGGAACAGGGGCAATCCATCTGCGATAAAAATCCTCGAAGATATTCAGAGCCGCAATGATTCACTAATAAATGAGCATGCTCGCTGGGCGATTGAGGAAATTAAGAAGAGAGAATCAATCGATAAGAAATAAACTCAGATGTTATCAAGGTTTTGCGGCTTTACTTGCGGAGTTTAAAGGATATCCTTATTTATATGAAGGGAAATGTTTGGCTTGGAGTTATTATTGCGGCGATTGCGCTTGTTCTTATTGGCGGATGCGCCGGATACAATCGGTTAGTAGGTCTTGAACAATCCGCTCAATCCGCGTGGGCGCAGGTTCAGAACAGTTACCAGAGAAGGGCGGATTTGATACCGAATCTTGTCAAAACCGTCAGTGGGGCGGCAAATTTTGAAAGAACTGTGCTGAACGAAGTTGTGGAGGCACGCTCGCGTGTGGGACAAATGAATCTGCCCGATGCGCCTACAGACCAGGAAAAGTTGAGACAGTTTGACCAGGTGCAGGCGCAACTATCGTCTGCGCTTTCTCGACTGCTTGTTGTTGTAGAAAAGTATCCGGATATTAAGGCGACGCAAAACTTCCGCGACCTTCAGGCTCAACTTGAGGGGACGGAAAACCGAATCGCTGTAGCCCGGCGCGACTATAATGAGTCTGTCCGTGCTTACAACACGGCGATTAAGAGCATTCCGTGGGTGTTTGTGGCAAATGCGCTCGGATTTCAGCCAAAGGCATACTTTGAAGCTACTGCTGGCGCAGAAAAGCCGCCAGCAGTAGAGTTTGATTTTCCGTCAAAGCACCCGTCAAAAACGAGTAAATGAGCGGTACGCGCGTGATTTCACAATTTACGCTCTGGCTGTCGATTTGTCTGGTGTCGCAAACATTTTTTGCGGCAGGCGCATCTCTACCTTCTCCCCCAACACAGCCGTTCGCGGATTATGTTGGCATCGTCTCGAAGACCGCGGCTCAGGATATTAATAGAATCCTGACCGAATTTGAGCGGACCTCCTCGTGTCAGGTTGTTGTTGCCGTATATGACCACTTGCCGGAAGGAGAGGCGCTCGAAGATTATGCAAACCGTGTTTTCAACGCATGGGGTGTGGGGCAAAAGAAACAGAATAATGGCGTTCTGATGCTAATTTTTATAAAAGATAGGAAGATCAGGATTGAAGTCGGATACGGTCTGGAAGGTGTGTTGCCCGATGCGCTCGCAAAAAGGATTATCAGCGAAAGGATTGCCCCTCGTTTTCGCGCTATGGATTATTACGGCGGAATAAAAGCTGGAATTCAGGGAATAATATTGGCAATTGGTGGTGAATACAAATCGCACGCACAACAAGCCCCGCCCCTAGCGGTGTTTTTGCCTCCGCTGGTGGCTTTTGTAATCGCAATAATCATGATTCTAATGATTATTCGCCGAGGCAGATATGTTTACACCGGGAGCGGGGTTCAGAGGTATCGAACTGGTTACTACGGCGGCAGTATATGGACGGGAGGCGGTGGTTGGTCTGGCGGTGGAGGCTGGTCTGGCGGCGGTGGACGCTCCGGTGGTGGCGGCGCAAGCGGCGGATGGTGAAATTAGGATGAATGAAAACCAGAGACTTTATAAAACAGATTGACCTTGAAAAGATAAAACAGGCAATTGCTGAGGCTGAAAAGAAGTCCTCGGGCGAAATCCGCGTACTTGTAACAACAAAAAAAGTGGAAGACCCGCTTGCCGAAGCAGAGAAAGAATTCGCCAATCTTAAAATGCATGAAACTCGCGACCGCAACGGCGTCCTTATCCTGTTTGCCCCGGAGAGCCGCAAGTTCGCTGTATGGGGAGATTTCGCGGTTCATGAAAAATGCGGAACAGACTTCTGGCAAGGAATAGTTGACCATATGACACCCCTGCTTAAAGAAGAAAAATTCACAGAAGCGATTGTGACTGCCGTGAAGAAGATTGGTTTAATTTTAGTCGAACATTTTCCGAAAAAACCCGACGACACAAATGAACTTTCGGATGAGGTGATTGTGCGATAGTTATCAAAATTGAGTCAAGGATGGCGATTCTGGGATTGAATTGTTTTCTCTTACTCGTTTAAAGTTTACAATTTTGCTAAAATAATATTATTCTGGCTTTTAACGTTTTGGAAATAAAGGTTTATTGTCATGCCAACATTACAGGACATTATATATAGCGTTGTAGCTGGAAAAGGGGCGCGTTTTTTAAAGGTACTCCTTTTGTTTCTTGCCGTTGTTGGAGTTACCACGTGGTATGATTTGCGCGGATATAGGAATTTTCACATTGAAGAGGCGATGGATAACGCTCAACTGGCAAGAAACATTTCCGAAGGCAAAGGTTACACTACCCAGTTTATTCGTCCGTTCAATGTGTATCTTTTGAATAAAAGGGCAAATCATAAGTTGGAAGAATTATTAAAAACGTATCCTGAAAACCGTGCCCTGTGGACGATTGAACAACAACAGAAGGTTGACAGGATTCTAAAATCTGTAAATCTTAATTCTCCGCAACCAGATGTTTCTAACCCGCCGGTTTATCCTGTTATTTTGTCGTGGCTTATGAGTGTCTTGCCGTTTGATTTTACTATAAATCTGGAAACAAAATTCCTTCGCTATCAGCCCGAGTTATTGATTGCAATATTTAATCAGATTTTATTCTTCTTTGCTGTATGGATGACATTTTCTCTCGCCACACGGTTATTTGAAGAGTCGGTTGGATGGCTCACTGTTGTTGTGATGCTTGGTTCGGAATTGTTGTGGCGATTTACTGTTTCTGGATTGCCAATCGTTTTGCTAATGTCAATATTTCTGCTTTTTATCTGGTGTCTTGTGATGATAGAAAAGGGAGGTGGGGAGGGGCTGTGGAATCCAATACGAATGGTGTTTCTTGCGTTGATTGCCGGTGTTATTGCTGGTGTCGGAACATTAACGCTTTACAGGTTTGCCGTTGTCGTGATTCCTGCTCTTTTTTTCATTGGTTTGTACTCTGGACCACGCCGTGGTTTGCTTTGTGTTCTATTTCTCATTGGTTTTTCTGCAGTAACTGGTCCGTGGATTTATCGGAATTACGAATTAACCGGTGCCCCATTTGGTTCTGCAACTTATGCGGTTTACGAAGGGACGTCTATTTTTCAGGGTTCGCTTCTCCAGCGCTCATTAAATCCGGATTTTACCAAAGTTCAACCAACCGATGTTCCTGAAAAGCTCTGGACTAACCTTGGGCAAATAATAAAGACTGATTTGCCGTTTTTTGGCGGGAGCTGGGTAGGTGCGTTCTTCATTGTTGGGTTGTTATTTCCGTTCAAAAATGTTGTCCTGCGTCGGTTAAGGCATTTTACCGTTCTTTCCATTCTGTGTTTTGTTGTTGTTCAGGCGCTTGGGAAAACTCATCTGAGCGTCAATTCTCCGGAGGTTAACTCAGAAAACATTCTTGTCCTGCTTGCTCCGCTTGTTTTCATGTTTGGCTGTTCGCTGTTTTACATGTTGCTTGAACAGGTGCGCGCGAATGTGCCGGAGTTAAGGTCGATTTTCATAGGATTGTTTGCGTTTGTTATGAGTTTTCCATTGTTGATAGCGTTGTTGTTCAAACCAGTTCATCCGGTTGCGTATCCGCCATATTATCCGCCGCGGATTTACGAGATTGGAACATGGATGGAAAGAAACGAACTTGTGATGAGTGACATTCCATGGGCTGTGGCATGGTATGGAAACCGTCCATCCGTGTGGATGACATCCAATTCAGACAAAGAGTATGAAGCAATCAATGCTCAGAGGTTGATTCACGGGTTATATTTAACGTCGATGACTCTCGACGGAAGGTTTTTATCGGATTGGGTGAGAGGTGAATATGAAGGATGGGGGATGTTCATACTTGATTTATTGTTAAAACGCGAGATTCCAACCGGTTTTCCGCTTCAAAAAGCGCCGACAGGCTTTTTCCCTGAACAGTTGTTTTTATCGGATAAGGAGAGATGGGTGCAGTGAGGCGGTATATCGATGTGAATTTTTAATGTTACGAATCGTTAAACTGCTAAAAATAATTAAATCTTCAATTGACTGAAGTATTAAATTTATTATGCTTATAGTTTAAACTTGGGAAAGTTTATTAAAAAATAAAAACGAAAGAGCGAAATATGGCAAAGACACCGAAATACGTTTACTTTTTTGGCGGCGGCAAAGCCGACGGCAATGAGTCAATGAAAGAACTCCTCGGCGGCAAGGGAGCAAACCTTGCCGAAATGGCGGGGCATCCAGACCTTAAGCTTCCAGTGCCACCAGGTTTTACGATTACCACTGAAGTCTGCACCTACTTCTACAAGCATGGCAGGAAATATCCTTCCGAATTGAAGGCACAGGTGGATGCCGCGGTGGCGAAGATAGAAAAACTTTTAGGAAGAAAATTTGGAGATGCAGAGAATCCATTGCTTGTTTCCGTTCGCTCTGGCGCGCGCCGCTCGATGCCAGGCATGATGGAAACTGTTCTCAATGTCGGTTTGACCTCAAAGACAATCAATGGGCTCATTAAACAATCTGGCGGCAATGAACGCTTTGCTTATGACGCGTATCGCCGTTTAATCATGATGTACTCGGACGTTGTGATGGAAAAGGCGGCTGGGGTTGAACCAAAAGATGGCAAGGGCATCCGAAAGATTCTTGATGAACGTCTGGAGGAAGTTAAGCATGAGAAGGGTTATAAAGCCGATACGGATTTGACGGTGGACGACCTGAAGGCGCTTGTAGAAGAATTCAAGGCTAAGGTAAAAGAAGTTCTTGGCAAGCCATTCCCTGATGACCCGCAGGAGCAGTTGTGGGGAGCAATTGGCGCAGTGTTCCTTAGCTGGAACGGCAAACGCGCTGTTGAATATCGGCGTATTGAAAAAATACCCGATGAATGGGGCACAGCGGTCAATGTTCAGTCCATGGTATTCGGTAACATGGGCGAAGGCAGTGCTACAGGTGTTGGATTTACAAGAAATCCTGCAACCGGCGAACCAATCTTCTACGGCGAATATCTCGTGAACGCGCAGGGCGAAGACGTTGTTGCCGGTATTCGCACGCCTGCTCCAATCAACGATGAATCCGCCAACGACCAGAGCCGTCATTTGCCGACGCTCAAGCAGATTATGCCAAAGATTTACAGGGAGCTCGATGACATTCGCAAACGGCTCGAGAAACACTACAAAGACATGCTCGACATCGAGTTTACAATCGAGAATGGTAAACTCTATATGCTCCAGTGCCGCGTTGGCAAACGCAACGGCACAGCGGCGGTGAGAATAGCTGTGGACATGTACAAAGAGAAATTGATTGACGCCGACACAGCGGTGTTGCGCGTGGCGCCGAATCAATTGATTGAATTGTTGCTTCCGATGCTTGACCCGAAGGCTGAGATTGCCACGCACCCGATTGCGAAAGGTTTGCCTGCTGGTCCGGGTGGAGCAGTTGGACGCGTTGTCTTTACTTCAAAAGATGCCGTTGAATGGGCGGCGCGCGGAGAAAAAGTGGTGCTCGTTCGGGAAGAGACATCGCCCGAGGACGTGGATGGTATGCATAAGGCGCAGGCGATTCTGACCTCTAAAGGCGGTATGACATCGCATGCAGCGCTTGTTGCCCGCGGTTGGGGCAAATGCTGTATTGTCGGTTGCAGTGATATAGAGATTGCGGACGATAATAAGTCCTTCAAAACCAAGAAAGGCGATGTTGTTGTTAAAGAAGGCGAATGGATAAGCCTCAATGGTACAAAAGGGTTGGTTTATCTTGGTAAACTGCCTCTTGTTGATGTTGACATCGAGCACAATAAGCATTTGAGCGAATTGATGAAACTTGTTGACAAAGCGCGGGTGCTCAAAGTTCGCACTAATGCTGACACTCCGAAAGATGCGGCTCAAGCGGTTAAGTTTGGAGCGGAAGGTATTGGGCTCTTTAGAACTGAGCACATGTTCTACGGCGAAGGCAGTGAAAAGCCGCTGTTCTTGCTCCGTAAGATGATTGTTAGCAAGACAACCGAAGAACGCCGCAAAGCACTTGATGAACTCTTCCCATTTGTTAAGAACGATGTTAAAGCCACTCTGGAAGTCATGGAAGGCAGACCGGTCACAATCCGTCTGCTTGATCCGCCTCTCCATGAGTTTGTTCCGCACGATGAAGCAAAGCTTGCCGCGCTGGCGCAGGAACTGGGTGTGGACATTGTTGAACTTAAAAAGCGCGCCGATGGTTTGAGAGAAAATAACCCGATGTTAGGGCACAGAGGTGTTCGACTTGGCATCACATATCCTGAAATTACAGAGATGCAAGTTCGCGCCATTCTCGAAGCGGCGGCTGAATTGATTCAGGCTGGCAAGAAAGCTATGCCTGAAATTATGATTCCAGTAACCTGCGCGCCGACGGAACTTGTTCACCAGAAGGCGATTGTCGAGAAGGTTGCTGAAGAAGTTAAGCAGAAGTTTAATCTTAAGAAGTTGCCGTTTATGTATGGCACGATGATTGAGATTCCGCGCGCGGCTCTGCTTGCCAACAAGATGGCAGAGGTTGCCGAATTCTTCAGTTTTGGCACAAACGACCTCACCCAGATGAGTCTTGGCTTCAGCCGAGACGACATTGGTTCGTTCTTGCCGGATTATCTGAACAACAAGATTCTTAAGGACGATCCGTTCCAGACGATTGACCAGGAAGGTGTGGGCGAATTAATCAAAACTGGTATTGAACGCGGCAGAAGTGTAAGAGCCGAACTGAAAGTCGGCATCTGCGGCGAACACGGTGGCGACCCTGAAAGCGTCAAATTCTGTCACAGAGCAGGAATGAACTATGTTTCATGCTCGCCGTTCCGCGTTCCAATTGCGCGCTTAGCCGCTGCCCATGCTGCAATTGAAGAGAAAAAAGCCATGGCAAAATGCGGTAAAAAATGCGCCAAAAAGTAGTTATCAGATAACATTGTAATATATTATAGATGTTTAAGTTAAAAACCGCTCCGTGGCAAACGGGGCGGTTTTTTAATTTAAACTTGATTATCTTATCGGGTAGTTTATTTTAACATATTTGAAAATACGCAAATGGGACAAAAAGAGAAATCTGCTTTTGTAAGATATATGCTGGCAATTCTTACTTTTGTGTTAATTGCCACATTCTCTATGTTTGCCGCTCTGTTGGTTAAAAAATCTGATGAAAACCTGGCAAAGAACGAGTTCGATGTACTTTCAAAAGATACTATAAACATAATTTCTAATAGTATTGATGATTACCTTTCGCTTTTATATGATATAAAGGCGTTTTTTGAGGCAAGCGAGTATGTGAGTCCGGGTGAATGGAAAACCTATTTTGAATCAATTAAAAGTATACGCAAGTATACCGGGATAAGAACAATCGCATTTCTTCCATGTGTAAGGGATTCAGAATTAAATGAATTTTTATCAAGGGCGCGTAAAGAGGTATCTCCAAATTATGAAATTACGCCGTCCGGCAGACGAGAAAAATATTTTCCGATTTATTATTGTTATAGATTTACAGAAGCCAATGTCGTTTTTGGATTAGACCATTATTCAAACGATGAACGAAAAGTCGTGATTGACTCTGCGGTGCAATCCGGAGAGCAACGAATAACGGGCAAAGTCAAGTGGTTTTTCCAGGATAAGAGTTCTACCTCACAAAACGGTGTTGTCATTTACACGCCTGTATATAATAAATCTAAATTATCAGCAAATACGCCGCAGGAAAGAACAAATTCAATAGTGGGGTTAATTTCCTGCGCCGTTGTTTCAGAGGTGTTTTTTCCTTCATTATTGATTGGGATGAGGACGAATTACATTGATATGGAGGCATATATTGGCGAAGGTTTTACAGAAGATAACAAACTGGTCTCTAATATGCGCCATAGGACCAACCAATTGTGGGTGCCGAAATATAAAATGGTTATCAAAGATTCGCTTCGCGGAAAATCTGTTGCGATTATTTTAACATCAACACCAGAGTTTGAGGAAAAAGTAAAAACAAAGACGCCCGCAATCATAGCTGTCAGTGGAAATATACTGGGTGTGGTGCTTTCTTTGCTTGTTGGATTGCAGATTAAATTGAAACGGCAGGCGATTGACTTGATGGAAAAGATTAAAAAGTCCGAAGAAACCCTCAGGTTGTCAAACGACCTTTTGGATAAACAAAACAGGGAGAAAGAGGAGTTAATCAAGGAAATCGAATTTGAAAAACATATGCTTGATGAGTTGATGGAAAATATTCCTGACGCAGTCTATTTCAAAGATATAAATTCCAGATTCATAAGGTTGAGCAAAGAGGCTTTAAGGAAAATAGGTGTTGAGGACGATGAGCATTTGATAGGGAAAACCGATTTTGATTTATTCACTGAAGAACATGCCAGACCTGCGTTTGAAGACGAACAACAGATAATAAAAACGGGGGTTCCGATAGTTGGAAAAATTGAAAAAGAAACGTGGTGTGATGGAAGAGTTACCTATGCTTTAACGACAAAAATGCCGTATCGGGATAAAGACGGCAAAATTATTGGAACTTTTGGAATAAGCAAGGATATAACAGAATTAAAAGAGGCTCAGGAGAGGTTGGAACAAGAAAAGGAACTTCTTGAGATTACGCTGGCTTCTATTGGCGATGCGGTTATCAGCACAGATATTGAAGGTCGGATTGTTTTAATGAATCGCATTGCCGAAAAAATGACAGGGTGGACAAATAAAGAGGCGATAGGAGAGCCGCTCACTAAAGTTTTTGTTATTGTTAATGCTGAAACACGCAAGCCCGCATTTAATCCTGTTGAGAAGGTAATAAAGACCGGTGAAATTTGCGGTCTGGCAAATAATACGGTGTTAATCGCTAAGGATGGGTCTGAAAAAATTATCGCAGACAGCGCCGCTCCTATCAAAGACAAAGGTGGGAAAACTGTTGGGGTGGTTCTTGTCTTTAGGGACGTTTCCGAGAAACACATGCGCGAAAAAGAAATGATAAAAGTTGCGCGGCTTGAAATGCTTGAGCGTCTTGCGAGCGGTCTTGCGCATGATTTTAATAACATATTGACGGCAGTGATGGGAAATATTTCGTTTGTTAAAATGTTGATGTCTTCTAATGAGCAAATCACAGGGTTGCTCGACCAGGCAGAGAAAGCGTGTGTTCATGCCAAGAATATAACCCGTCAATTGTTAATTTTTACAAAAGGCGGAGAACCATTGAAGAAGCCGTTGAACTTGAATCCGCTTATTAAACAAGCTGTAGAGGTAGCGGTATATTCTACGTCTGTTATAGTGAAGTACGATTTGCCCAAGACAGAATTGTATGTAGAGGGCGATGACCTGCAGTTGAGTCAGGCAATCACACATCTTGTTACTTATTCAGTGGAGGCGATGAAAAAGAAGGGAGATTTATTTATCAGCGCCACCAAGACGACGTCTGAGGAAGTTCCAGGAAAAGGACTCGAGCCAATTGATTATGCAAAAATAGTAATTCAGGATCATAGCGAGGGCATTTCATCCGAAAAGATTTCAAAGTTTTTTGAGCCATACTCTTCGCATATTGGGCTCGGAAACGGTTTGGGTCTTGCATCGTCTGATATGATTATACGCCGGCATGGCGGCAAAATTGAGATTCATTCTGTTCTTAATAAAGGAACAACTTTTGTTATATACCTGCCGCTTTCAAAGTCTAAAATTGTGGCTGAGGCTTCTAAAGCAGTAACTTCCTACGCAAATCGCGGCAATCGTGTTTTAATAATGGATGACGAAGAAAGCATTTGTTCGCTTGTCAAAATGATACTTGAAAGAGAAGGTTACCAGGTGGAAACTTGTTACGATGGAGAGGAAACTATTCGTCGCTACACCGCCGCTTTAAACGCTGGAGTTCCGTTTGACCTTGTAATTCTTGATTTGACAATCGAAGGCGGCATAGGAGGCAAGGAAGTGATTGTTGAACTGAAAAAAATTAACCCAAAAGTTAGAGCAGTTGTCTCAAGTGGATATTCTTTTGACCCAGTTATTGCAAATTATAACAAATATGGTTTTATTGGCGCGTTGCAAAAGCCGTATGATGCTAAAGAACTTAAGAATTTCATTGATGGTTTCATGAAGCAATGAAAGATTTGTAAGAGATTAGCAAAGAATTAAGAAGACAATGGTAAGCGTTTTCATTACAATTTCCCGCATTGTATAGTAGTTGCTTCTTCTATTACAATTCCGATTGAAAACATTCTGTCTTTTTTCAATGAAGACTTTATTCTTGCAGAATGTTTACTTTGCAAAAGTTTATTGAAATTTAGAGAAAGCATGCAGTTTATTAATAAAAAATAACATGAAGGGATTGACGATAACTTTTTCGCTCGCGGAGCAGTGTTTTGATGCAACGCGCTCGATTGGTCTGCTGAATCTATCAATTGGCATGTGCGAATCGCTCTGTAGAAGAGCGGAGGTGGAACGCTTTACGCTCTTGAGTAATGATTCGTTCACAAATCTAAATTTGCCGCCTTCGGTTAAGGTAGAAATCCACAACGAAGCAAATGGACGCGGCTTGCGGCGGATTCTCTGGGACCAATTCGGCGCTTATAAAGCCTCGGTAAAAGCCGGCAACGATTGGTTGTTCATGCCCAAGGGATTCGTGTCGTTTTTGAAGAAGTGTCCGGTTAAACTCGCCGCTTACGTTCCCGACACCATGCACGATTTTTATGAGCGAACTTATCCAGGGAACTTCAATCCGATGGAATGCAAATATTTAAAATTAATGCTCAAAGCGGCAGTCAGACAGGCAAAAGTAATTTTCACATGTAGCGAGTTTACCTCGTCTGAACTTCGTAACCTGTGCAAGCGATGGGGGATTAAATCCCCGCCTATGGTAGCGATTGGCACAGGTTTTGAACCGCGGGAAAAACATGGTGGCGGGAAACCAAATCGCATCCTCATGCTTGTCAGCCCCTGGAAACACAAACGCACAGACCTTGCCATGGAATATCTGCAAAGATGGATTAAAGAGACGGGATTTGAAGGCGATGTTGACCTTGTGGGCAGTCTGCCAAAAGGCATGGAACTACCGCCTGACAGCAAGTGGCATCTCCACCGCCGTGTCCCTGAACCCGAATACCGCAAGATGATGGCTTCAGCGCGCGCCCTTATCAATTTTTCTGAATACGAAGGTTTTGGCATACCGCCTGTGGAGGCGATTTTAAGCGGCACATGCTCGGTGTATTCGGACATCCCAGCCTCGCGTGAAGTGTTGGCTGGAATGGGTGCGCCATTCGACAACAATTCTTATGAAAGTTTCAAAAAAGCGATGAATTTTGCCATAAACGTTCCGCGGGAAAAAATGGAAGAATGGGAAAAGGCTTTGCTTGAAATGCATAATTGGAAAAAGGGCGCCGAAAAAATTGTGAAGGCAATGCTTGAGGCGCAAAAAGCGGGTTAATTCCACAAATAGGACGTCCTTGTTATGGACGTAAACAACGGCATAATCAAACTATTAAAAAATCACTGGCTACACGCGGGGGCTTGTGGCGTTTTGTGGGCTCTTGCGTTTCCGCGGTTCGATATTGCCGGGCTTGCGTGGATTGTTCCGGGTTATCTTTTTTTAATTACGAGGGATTGTGCAAAAGGAGATTCATTTAGACTTGGCTATTTGACGGGGCTTATTGCTCATTTAATCTCACTTCACTGGCTTTTGTATATCCCGGTCAAATTCGCTCCAATTGTCGGCTGGACTGTCCTATGCGGTTATCTTGCGTTATATCCGGCGGCATGGACGTATTTAATGCGATTGTTGCAGGAAAAAATCTTCAAAAATCCAGATGGCAAAATTTACGCCATCTTCTTACCTTTTGTTTCTGCTGTTTTCTGGACTGCGCTGGAAATGGTCCGCGCGCGAGCGCTAACCGGATTTCCATGGAATTTGCTCGGTGTTTCACAGTATAAAATGATTGATATCATCCAGATTGCGGACATCACAGGGGTTTACGGCGTCTCTTTTTTAATTGTGTGGATTTCAGTAGCAATATCCGTTGCCATCCACTGGATAACAAAGATTGAGTTTGAATGTTCATTCCTGCTACGTCCATCAACGAAATGGGTATTTCCATTGTTTATTCCATTTGTGGCGATGTGTTTTCTGTTCTGGCACAACACGAAAATTATTTTTCATTTCATGAATGCGCAGGAGAATGGGAATTATCGTACACATCTAAAAGCCGTACTCATCCAGCCATCAATTCCACAGACCATGATCTGGGATAAAAACGAGAACGAAAAACGATTCAAAAAACTGATTTATCTTATAAAATCCGCGCTCACTAATCAGCCAGACCTTGTGATTTTGCCTGAAGCGGCAATACCCGAATTTTTCCGTTACCACAAAGAAACCTATAAAGCAGTTACAGACATCGCGGTGGAAAACAAGGTCTGGATGATAATTGGTGCAGACGATGTCGGGACGATTGATGGGAACACAAACCGTGTAGCCTTCTACAACAGCAGTTTTCTGATATCAACGAACGGATTCATTGTGGGACAATACTCGAAACAACACCTTGTCATGTTTGGCGAATATGTGCCGCTTTCGCGCTATCTCCCGTTTTTAAAATATCTGACGCCGATTGGCGACGGCGCATTTACCCCGGGCAGAGGACCGGAAAGATTCAAATTCCACGTTGTCAGAAATGGGAACAGACATGACCTCGAAACTTCTGTGGTTATATGTTTCGAAGACGTAATTCCACACCTTGTTTGCAAACACGTGGATGAAAAGATGGATTTTCTCGTAAACCTGACAAACGATGGCTGGTTTGGAGAAAGCGCCGCCCAGTGGCAACACCTGGCAAATGCTGTCTTTCGCGCAGTAGAAAACCGCAGAACGCTCATCCGTTGCACAAACAACGGCATATCGTGTTGCGTGGACGAAATCGGAGCCATTTGTAATGTAAACTTTCAAGACCCGAAGAACGAATACGTCGAGCAAATCAAAATTTGCCGCCCTCTTGTTCCATCGAATGCCCTCTGGAAGACCACTTTTTATACGAGGCACGGAGATGTATTTGGGTGGGGATGTGTGGGGATTGCTTTCATTGCTTTGTTGTTTTTGATAAAACAAAACGGACGGGGAAAATCCCCGTCCGTTTCTTGAATTTTTGAAATTTTTCCGCCAGATGAACTCGTTAAAAATAAAACGGTTCTTATACTTTTAGTTTATTAATCCAGCACCGGGTCGCTTCCATCAATCATTTTGACTTTGTTGTGCAGGAAGTATTCTTTTGTTAGAGCCTTCATGAGGGCTGGGCGCTGGTCGTAAAGCCGACGGAGCTTACGCGGTTTGTGTTTAGCAAGCGCATAGTGTGTAAAGATAGGCATTGCAATTGTGGTGTCCGTGTAGCATACGACGGCGTCAGGAAGTCTATTCGGGTCAACTTTTCCCCAGCTGACTGCTTCGCTCGGCGTGGCGCCGGAAAGTCCGCCAGTATCCGGACGCGCATCTGTTATCTGGAAGAAGTAGTCTTGCCCGTATTCTTTGATGCGTAAGACCTCCTGAATCTGCGGTTCGGTCTGGAGCATGAAGTTTTTTGGACTGCCGCCGCCCCAGAGGACAACTGCGCTCTTGCCGCCGCTTCGTTTTGCTCCTAATACAAAACTTGTAGTTTCATTAACGTCAATTGACGGATTGATACGTAGTTTATTGCCGCGGAGTTCAACTCCGGCAACGTTCATGCCAATTGTCGAGTCACCAGGAGATGATGTGTAACACGGCACGCCGGCGCGGTATGCCGCCGCAAGAACAGAAACATCTTTCAAGTTGTTTTTGTCTTCCCATTCCGCGGCGTATTTGCCAAGCAGATAATGAAGCTCGGCTGTACCCATTTCTTTCTGAAATTCGGGCTGGATGAGAATGCTACGAAGGATTTCGTCTGTTGCCATCAAGCAATCGCTGTATCCAAGCACAACATCGTAAATGCGGACAATGTCGTTGTTTCTCAAATCTGTGTCGTCGTATTTAAAACTCCCCACGTGGACGGGGAAATTAAACGCAAAGTGCAGGTCGTGATACAGGTTTGCGCCAGTGGCAACAATCCAATCCACGAACCCGGCTTTGATTAACGGAATAATGCTGGAGCACCCAAGACCCGCCGGAGTAAGGGCGCCGGAAAAACTCATACCGATGGTGACGTCGTCCTGTAGCATTTTCTCCACGAACAACTGGCATCCCTCGCGCAACCTTGCGGAGTTGTATGCAAGAAACGTGTTATCAATCAATTCTTCAAGTGATTCTTTGCCAGTCAGATTTTTCGGCAAAATTCGTTTGCCGCTCAGGTATTTATCCCTGTGCGGGCATTTTTTCTTTTTTAGCCAATCCGGCAACTCTGATAAGTCTTCACGAGACCTCACATGTTTTTTAACTTTCTTAGCCATAATAACTCCTATTTAACCACGATTTTTAAAATCAACAAGTGGTTATTGAGAAATTTTCTTTTGTGAATGTCAATAATTAAAAACATTCTGGTACAATCTTGATATGGGATTATTTTAAGAGTGAATGTTTGAACATTGCGAAATACAGGGAATAAAGTTTGAACCCGCCCGTTTCTGCGCGCCGATGGCAGGATATACGCATAGCGCGTTTAGAAGGCTTGTATCCGAATTTGGTGGGTGCGGGGCGTTTTGGACCGAAATGCTATCGGCTCGGCAGTTGATAAACGAAGATTTTCAAGCATCGCCATGGTTAAAGCGAAAACCGTCGGAAAAGTTTACCGTTTATCAACTGATGGTTCGTGTTGGTGACCAATTAGACAGGGCGCTGGGGCGGCTTGAGGAAAACGGGGTTGAGGCGATTGATATTAATTTTGCGTGCGATGCGCCGCATATTCGCTCCCTTCAGTCCGGAAGCGCGTTGTTTGGAGATATCGAAGCGTTAAAATGGATAATTTCGAACGCCAGGCAACGCTGGAATGGTTTGTTATTTGTTAAAATCAGACTGGGAGATAGAAAACCACAATGGCAGGGGATTTTAAAGGAGCGGCTTGAGTTGTTTCAAGACTATGGAGCAAATGCTGTAATTGTACATCCTCGTTTTTTTGAAGATAAATTTAAACGTTCAGCTCGGCATGATGTCTTGGGATGGATATCTTCTATTGTAAAAATCCCGATAATCGCAAGCGGCGATATTACATGCAAAAATGATATTGAAAGACTTGCTGATAGGTTGTCCCCGGCGTCGGCTATCATGTTGGGAAGGATTACGGTTGTTAAACCGTGGATTTTTGCCGCATGGGACAGGGGAATTTCGGTTGATTATAGAAGTGTGTGGGTAAAAATGCGCGATTATATTCTTGAAGATTTTGAGCCGCTGGTTGCAATCTCGAGGTTAAAGATGTTTACAAAGTATTATTCGGCAAACTTTTTGTTCGGAAGGCATTTTTACACTCAGGTCTACAACGCGAAAACAATCGAAGAAATTTCTGAAATTGCGGAGATATTTTTCTCAAAAAATCCGCAGATAGTTTCTAATGTTTTAGTAGCAAATTGGTAATAATCCTGCAGTTTTGTCAGAGGCAATTATAAAACCTTTCCTTGACGATATTGTTGAATAAGGTAGCATTATTTCATTTGGATTGTGAAAGGCGAAATTAGAAGTTAATCTAAAACAAAATTAACGAGAAAGGAAATATGAGCAGAATTGAAAACATAATTGCGCGTGAAATACTGGATTCGCGTGGTAATCCAACGGTAGAGGTTGATGTTGTTCTTGAATGCGGCGTGGTTGGCAGAGCGGCTGTGCCTTCTGGCGCCAGCACCGGCGAAAATGAGGCTATTGAACTTCGCGACGGTGATAAAAAGCGTTACTGTGGCAAGGGTGTAAAGAAAGCTGTGGACAACGTTCAAAAGAAGATTTTGCCAGCTTTGCAGGGTGTTGATGCGCTTGACCAACTTACGGTTGATAAAACCATGCTGGATTTGGACGGCACAGACACAAAATCCAATTTAGGCGCAAATGCAATTCTTGCTGTCTCGATGGCGACTGCAAANGCTGCCGCCGCATACCTTAACATGCCGCTTTATAAGTACATTGGCGGGACAAATGCCAAAGTTCTGCCAGTCCCGATGGCAAACGTTATCAATGGTGGCGCTCACTCCGACGCTCCAATTGATTTTCAGGAATTCATGATTATGCCGAAGGGCTTCAATAATTTTAGCGAGGCTCTCCGCTCCATTGTGGAAACATTCCACGCCCTTAAAGCTGTGCTGAAGAAACGCGGCTTGAGCACTGCTGTTGGCGATGAAGGTGGTTTTGCCCCGAATTTGAACAGCGTTGAGGATGCAATTGAATCCATCCTGCAGGCTATAAAAGACGCTGGCTATAAACCGGGCAAACAGATTTATGTTGCTCTGGATGTTGCGTCGTCTGAATTTTATAATGGTGACGGCACATACACATTCAAAAAGAGCACAGGCAAGAAGGTAAAAGGAACCGAGTTGATTGATTACTATGTTGAACTCTGTAACAAGTATCCGATTGTTTCAATCGAAGATGGTTGCGCTGAACACGACTGGGAAAACTGGCGTGTCTTGACACAGAAACTGGGAGATAAACTTCAACTCGTCGGCGATGACAACTTTGTTACAAACATCAAATTCCTCCAGAAGGGAATTGACACTGGCGTAGCAAACTCAATCCTGATTAAAGTAAATCAGATTGGTTCGCTGACTGAGACGCTCGATTGCATCAAACTGGCGAAAGAGAACAAATATACCACCGTAATCAGCCATCGTTCCGGCGAAACTGAAGACGCGACGATTGCGGATATCGCTGTTGCTACGAACGCTGGACAAATAAAAACAGGTTCTCTTAGCAGAACAGACAGAAACGCCAAGTATAATCAGCTCCTCAGAATCGAGGAACTCCTTGGCAAGAATGCTATTTATGCCGGTGTGTTGATGAAATAGTTGTTTTTAATTTCGGGTGTTTAAGCCCGTGTAAAAATTAAAACTGAAAAATCCAGCAAGGGCAAACTTGCTGGATTTTATTTTTTGGTGCTTAGTTTGCCGCGTTTTTGCAAACTTGCGGTACTTAGCAAAAATATGCAGGTTATTGAAAAAACAATTCCCGCAAAGATTCTGGCAACGCTGGCGTTGCACCTGGTTGTGAACACACGTAAGCCGCAACCTCGTTGGCTATATAATTTATTTTATCCAGGGAAAATTTTCTAAGAAGGCCGATAGCCAGAGCCGCCGTAAAGGCGTCGCCAGCACCGACGGTATCAACAACATTCACCGGATGCGGCTTGTAATGCGACCATTTCCCGTCCTGAAAAAGAAGGCTTCCTTCTTCTCCAAAGGTTACAGCTATGGTATGTATATTAAACCTTGATGCTATTGTTTCGACCTGTTGATTCAAATTGCCGTTTAGTTCAAAAATCGCCGCTAAAGTTTGCAATTCAGAATCGTTTATTTTAAATACGTTTGAGAGTTTTAAAGATATTTCGATTGTTTCTTTGGAATAAAAGTTCTGACGCAGGTTGATATCGAAAATTTTAAGCGCTGTTTCTTGCGAATGGTCTATTAGTTTGCGAACACTTCTGGCAGACACGTCATTCCTTTGCGCCAGCGTACCAAAACATACTGCATCAGCTGTTTTTACCGCATTAATTGCAGGCTCAGTAATCTCTAAATAATCCCATGCTACTGGTCTATGGATTGTGAAGTTTGGCACGCCATTTTGCATTAACTCAACTGAAACAGTGCCGGTAGGATAAGAGGTGTCAACCTGAACTAAATCGAGCGGGAAACCAACGGATTTAAATTTTTGCAGAATTTCGTCGCCTAATGCATCCTTGCCGACTCTTGTAATCACACAAGCGTTTGTTCCAAGAGATTTGGCATGATAAGCAAAATTGGCTGGGGCTCCTCCCATTTGACGCCCCGAAGGTAGCAAGTCCCATAACACTTCGCCAACGCCAACTATTTTGTAGTTAAAACCTGCCATAGCGCAAAAATTTTAGTTTTTCGAGCAGATTATACGGATTCTATGCCCAATTTACGTTGTAATTCTTCGAGCGAGACGCCTTTTGTTTCCGGCACCATTAACCTGACCCACAGCAATTGCAGGCACATCATAAAACAGAAAAACATAAACACATATCCCGGCGGCAGGGACTTAACCATTTGCGGGAAGAACGTTGTCAATAGAGCGGCAAAAATCCAGTGTGTGGAGCTTCCAAGCGACTGTCCTTTTGCACGGTGACGATTTGGGAATATTTCTGAAATAAACACCCAGATAACCGTTCCCTGACCAATCGCATGCGAGGCGATAAACGCAAAAATGCATGGCGGTACAATGCTATAATGTTTGGTGAAGAATGCCCAGGCGGTCAATCCAAGAGAAATAATGTAACCGACTGAACCGATGTAAAGAAGTTTGCGCCGACCAAACCTGTCAATCATCCACAGTCCTACGAATGTGAAAATTAAGTTTGTAACTCCAATGCCCACAGATTGAAGCAGGGCGGATTCTCTTTCCAGTCCTGTCATCTCGAATATTCGAGGGGCAAAGTAAAGCACGGCATTTATGCCAGAGAGTTGATTAAAAAACGCAATTAGGATGGCAAGAATAATGGGGTACCTCAATTGCCATGTCCAGAAACGCGAATTCTCATTTGTCGTTTTAGCTGAATTTTGAATTTCATCGGCAAGAGATTCGAGTTTTTGTTGTGTTGCCTCTGGTTCAATCATTTGAAGGACTTTTATCCCGTCCGTTCTGTTTTTCTTCCGCACAATCAACCAGCGAGGGCTCTCAGGCAATAGAAAACACATCACAGTGTAAATCACGGATGGAATTGCCGCTATGCCAAGCATCCAGCGCCAAGCGTCGTTGCTGACCACCCTTGCAATCACGGCGTTTGATAAAAACGCAATCACAATTCCAAACACGATATTGAATTGAAACATGCCGGCAAGTCTTCCCCTGTAGGTTGGCGGAGATATTTCCGAAATGTAAAGAGGCGCCGATACAGTGGATATGCCAATTCCTA
>JAOADO010000091.1:295-594 GCA_026417275.1 Verrucomicrobiia bacterium | reverse complement strand
TTCATCGCCTCCCTGTTCGGGGGTGAACAGGCGGGCAATTCCAGCAAAATCGATGCCGAAAAAGGCAAGAGCCAGAATCGTGGACCAGTACATCCCGCCAAACTTGAGATCCCCCAGCAGATCCCGCAGGGCATGATCGGTGGTGCTGTAGTTGAAGATCTCAAAGGCAATCAGCGCCCCCAAAATCATCAACAGGAACACCACGCTCGGGTCCGCGCGGGAGAGGGCTGAGCGAATTTGCGCGCTCATGGCACGGCTGTTGTTGTTCATGGGTTGTCCTCCTTTATTTCTGGAAAGAA
>JAOADO010000091.1:0-285 GCA_026417275.1 Verrucomicrobiia bacterium | reverse complement strand
TGATTATAGAATGTATGTTCTAAAAAGTCAAGGATGAATTTTGGGGGAATTGCGAAGACCCGCCACCATGGTTCGAGATGAATTAAGGAATAAAAAATCGCGCCTTCCTTATTTCAGAAGGCGCGATCAATGACTCACGAATTCATTTACTGGGCGCTGGACATCACCGGGCGGAACTTGTGACTTTATACCCAACTCGCTCCATGCAAAAGAGATAATCGTGTTGATCTAGCGGTTTGCGTTACGGCAGACGGGACTTGGCAGGACAAACTCCGAGTGTAGAAA
>JAOADO010000090.1 GCA_026417275.1 Verrucomicrobiia bacterium | reverse complement strand
ATTGCAGCCATGGCGTCGTCTATTTTTTTCCAATGTCCGGCTGTTTAGCGTTTTTCTGTAAATACTCCCAGCGCGCCTGTGGTGGCACCCAGAAAACATTACGCGCTGTGTACTTGTCGCGGTCTTCCGGGTCGGATAATCCTTCCGGATCGTTTTTTAATTCATTGTAAACCTCTGTGAACGCATCCGAGATATATTTTAAGAAAATCAGACCGAGCACGAAGTGTTTATATTCTGTGGCATCCATGTTGTTGCGGAGTTTATCTGCCGCCTGTCAGAGTTTTTGTTCAAAACCAAGATTTGCCCCGTTGGTTGCCATTTTATTTTCTCCTACCGGTATGTTGAGTGATTACTTTCCAGCCTGATTATAAATGTTTTAATTGAGAAAATGCAACATTAACAATTTTTTGTTATTTATCTGTTGACAAAAGCACATGTTTGAATTATTTTTCAAACGTTCGTTTTAAACGAACGTTCAATTATTTTTTATGGCAACGGTCAAAAAAACTGATTCGAAAGAGCGAATACTCGATGTTGCGGAGAAAATTTTCGCAGAGAGCGGCTTCGAGGGCGCCTCTATGCGGGACATCGTGAACGC
>JAOADO010000089.1 GCA_026417275.1 Verrucomicrobiia bacterium | reverse complement strand
AATCAAATTTTCCGCTGCTTATAACTGCAATACCGGCACTATCATACCCGCGGTATTCAAGACGACGCAAACCGTCGAGCAAAATTGGCGCTGCGTTTCTCACCCCCACGTATCCTATGATTCCACACATACCTCAAATATATTAAATATTCTTCTACTAAAAATTAAAGATATTTTTACAGAGTATGAAAAATTTGATACTGCGTTACTTTTTGTTTTTCCTCCAAAAAGCCTCGATTTCCTCCAATGTTTTTGCAGGACCAATCGATTCCTGAAGCATAGGGAACGTTTGAGTTACCACCCAATCGGCAAACCACAGGAGGAAAATTGATACAGACATTGCCCTGCCACGGAGTTTGTTAGGGAATATTTCAGAATTCACAATCCATGACACCGGTCCCATTGCCATGGCAAATGCGGCAACAAACGAAAGTACGGCGATAAGCAGGGCAAGCCCGCCCGTGTTCTTCAAAAAAAGATATCCGATTAAAAGGTGAGCAATTGTTTGCGCAGCTGTCCCAAAAAGCAGTAAAGGTTTTCTGCCAGAATTGTCAACAAGACCGATTGCGACAAACGTAAAGACAAGATTAATAGCACCAACAATCACAGTTTGTAAAAATGCATTGTCCTGAGC
>JAOADO010000088.1:306-687 GCA_026417275.1 Verrucomicrobiia bacterium | reverse complement strand
GACATGATGAGAGCCTTTAATTTTTCCGTTATACTGATCACTGTGGTGTTGACTGGGATTGCCGCCGAAAATATTAACACGCTAACAGAGCAGGAAAAGCGGGAAGGATGGCGACTGCTTTTTGATGGCAAATCCACAAATGGCTGGCGCGGTTATCGCAGGAACACATTTCCGCGAACTGGATGGAAAATTGAGGATGGTTGTCTTAAAAAAATTGCAAAAGAGCGCGGCGGAGATATTATCACAATTGACCGGTTCGAGAATTTTGAATTGCAATGGGAATGGCGCATACCGCCGCGTGCAAACAACGGAGTAAAATACTTTGTAAGCGAACAGCGACCCGCTGCCCCGGGGCACGAATACCAGATGATTGACGATTCC
>JAOADO010000088.1:0-296 GCA_026417275.1 Verrucomicrobiia bacterium | reverse complement strand
CCTTTTATGATGTGTTGCCGCCAAAAGACCATGCTCCAGTTAAACTTGCTCCGGAGTGGAATGTTTCAAAAATTGTAGTCAATGGAAACCACGTGGAACACTGGCTAAATGGAGAAAAGACGCTTGAATACGAGTGTGGCAGCGCCGAATTAAAAAAAGCCATAGAAAACAGCAAATTCAAGGACGTCAAAACATTTGGTGATAAGATTAAAGGTCACATCATGCTCACTGACCACTCTGATGAATGCTGGTTCAGGAACATCAAAATCCGTGAATTGCCTCCGAATATTAAGTAA
>JAOADO010000087.1 GCA_026417275.1 Verrucomicrobiia bacterium | reverse complement strand
GAACTTCCCTCACGTTTCGGGGGCAATATTTGTATAAATTCTGTATCCGGTTCGGTCATTGTTTCCCTTCGGGTCCACCACTCTTTTTCCTTATAACAAACAATTATCTCAAAAATTATAAAAATAGTCAATCAATTTGGATTCGAGATCCAGTATAATTGACGAATATGAGATGGCTTTCTTAAATGATTATTTAGCAACCACATGTTCACTATTATGCCTTTTCCCCCAGCAATGTGGGGAATATTCCCCACAAGAAATTTCACAAGAGCATTATTACTTCTATAATTCATTGATTTTCAATAAGTTAGCCATATTAAAGAGATTGGCACATTTGTTGCGTTTAAAATAGCAGATTTTCGCTTTGAAAATTAAAGCGAACAAAAAAAAGAAACAATAAATAACAAGCAGCGTATGAAAAAATTAACATTACTGGCAATTCTGGGACTGGCACTGGCTGGTTATGCAGTGTTGGGTCAGGACAATGGCAACGGAAATGGCAACGGTGGAACTCCACCGACACCACCACCTGAAGTTCAACCACCGGACAACAGCGGAACGCCTCCAGCTGAACCTCCTGCACCGCCAAAACGGGAACGTCAGGGCAGAATCATGCCACCCCCACCGCCAAGACCGGATGTGCCTGGTGTTCCAAGGCTACCGGATATCTCTCAATTGCCTCAGGATGTCCAGGAC
>JAOADO010000086.1 GCA_026417275.1 Verrucomicrobiia bacterium | reverse complement strand
ATGTTTAAGAGGGATGAGCGTATGCTGCGAACGATTCGTTTTAAAATTGACAGCTTTTATGCATGAGAAGGGTTGCTGTTATAGATATTGTTGCCCTGACTGATCGACTGCTCGGAACGGAAACGCCACGTATACTTGAATTTTCTAAAAGCGGTTCCCGGGGGCTCATTAAACCTGCTTTTCCCGCTGTTACATGCACAGCACAAGCAAATTATCTGACCGGTTTTTATCCTGTATCGCATGGCATAGTCGGCAATGGCTGGTACGAAAGGGAACTGGCGGAACATATATTCTGGAAACAATCAAATAAAATTGTCCGGTGCAAGAAAATATATGACGAGCTTCGCGAGGTTGTTCCCGGGTTCACTTGTGCCAAGCTTTTCTGGTGGTTTAACATGTATTCGAGTGCGGATTTTTCCATCACCCCTCGTCCTGTGTATCTTGCAAATGGCAGGAAAATCCCTGACATTTACACCCATCCGCTTTCGTTGCGAGAGGAAATTACACGTGACCTTGGCGCATTTCCTTTTTCAGCCTTCTGGGGACCATTTGCAGGAAGAAAGAGCAGAATTGGCGAAGAGGATGCCGCATCCCGATGGATTGCCAGGGCTGCGATGTGGATAGAAGAAAAATTCAAACCTGCATTGAGCTTTATTTACCTGCCTCATCTTGATGATAACCTTCAGCGATTTGGTACACAATCCGGCTTGATCAGACG
>JAOADO010000085.1 GCA_026417275.1 Verrucomicrobiia bacterium | reverse complement strand
CGTAAGGATGGTTGAACGCATACAGTCTCCCGTTGAACTTATATACACCAGCGTCCGTTTTAAAATCTTTGCCATCAACCGGTAAAATCTGATCACCGGAACGAAGTGGTGGGGTTTCCCCGCAAGTAAGCATTCCAGATTGCGAGAGTCGTTTTCCACCCGCCATAATTATTCTTTGAACAAGGGGAACAAGGACAATACCTTCGCCTAAATTCGACCATGAAGGTTCAGGCGAACTCCCGATCATTAGCAAATTTCCTTTCCCAACAACTTTCCTCTTTATAAAAGCGGATCCTTCTTCAAAAAAAGCAATCGAACTTCCCTGCCCATTTAGCACCTGACGTTTGAAGATCTGCAGTTCATTTAACGGCAGGCTAAAGCCCTCTTCTGTCCGCGCCAGTGGTCCATCGCTTTCATGCCATTTTGTTATCTTCCAGAATTTATCCTGCCCGGCTTCCTGCATTTCACTGAAGGATATACCTTCAAAACTACCAGTCGAAGAACAAGCAAACATGACGAGGGACCCACCTGCTAACAGGTAATTGCGCAAATTTTCCGCTGATGCGCCTTCAGGCAGTCTGTCGTTCCAGATAATTGCAGCGTAATCGGAAAGGTTCAAGGATAATATCTTTTCTGCGGATATTAGTTCAGAAAGCCTGTTTGTATCGGATTTTGAAGGTGCGGCTGCCACTAACAAATACTTGCCTGAAATATTGTTTGACGAAACAACAGCAATTTTAAAC
>JAOADO010000084.1 GCA_026417275.1 Verrucomicrobiia bacterium | reverse complement strand
GCGCTGGATATTTTGAAGATTCGAGAATATTTTGATGCGATAGTTTCCGGGGAGGACGTAAAGCATGGGAAACCTGATCCTGAGGTGTTTTTACTTGCAGCAAAGCGAATTGGTAAGAAGCCCGAAGAATGCGTGGTCTTTGAAGATGCGCATGTTGGCATTGAAGCTGGTTTGAAAGGCGGTATGAAAGTCGTTGCGCTGGCGACCACTCATCCACCCCATACACTCAAGGATGCAAACATTGTTGTCTTAAGTTTCAAAGATTTATTAATCGAAGACATTGACAGGTTGTTTTATAATGGAAGGATGTAATAAAACAGTGAATTATTTCTTCATTTATGAGAATTTAAAAATATGCTGACGTTAACTTCCTTGTATTTTTAAATTGAAGGTTGGATGATTTTCTCACCACAGCGGAAAATAAAAATCTCTTCATGCTTGTCTGTTTAAAGGCTGAGAATTACAAATTATCCCTGATTTTCTTCAGGATTTGATAAGAAAAAGTTTCGTTACCCCAGAACCCAACTCTGATTCTGATTTCCGTGGTTTTTTCTGTAACGAATTTGAGTTTGATTTTTATAGTTTTATCGCTGGCTCCTTTGCAGACCACCTCACCAGCCAGGGCATCCTTTGATTTTGATTCAATGACAAAATTCATTTCAGTTACCGCTTTCTCTGTTGCTTTAAAAACTTTATCGATTGAAGCGGCCTCAACGCTTTTTAACTCGCCCTTAGAATAGGCATAAGCACCTACACCGGCTCCAGCACCTAAAGCCACTGCGGCGCATCCAGTCAGAACTATTGAAAAAGCGAAGATTAGACAGGCGTGGAA
>JAOADO010000083.1:562-872 GCA_026417275.1 Verrucomicrobiia bacterium | reverse complement strand
ATCGAAATGCTCGAAGGTGCGGATGAGGATACAATCAAGGACATTACGCGCTCTATTCAATACCTTACAGGCTTAAACGAGATGGATAAACGTTCACTTTTAGGGCGTATTGTAAAGAAGTTTTCATTTATCACTCCGTTACTATCTCATGAATCGGATAAGCGTGAATCGTATCTTATTGTTTCGTGGGAAAGCCTGGAGAAAAAGAAAAAGGAACTGGACGAACTGGTCAAGGTCAAAATCCCGCAGAATTCAAAAGACATTGAAATTGCCCGCAGTTATGGCGATTTAAGTGAAAACCACGAATACA
>JAOADO010000083.1:0-552 GCA_026417275.1 Verrucomicrobiia bacterium | reverse complement strand
CAATGGCGCGCGCCACGGATTTCGTAAATCCGAATACGGAGACGGTGAACATTGGTACAAAGGTTGAGCTTCTGGATTTGAACACGAATGAAAAAATTACTTATTCGATTCTTGGTGCATGGGATTTTGATGAAGAAAAACATATCATCAGTTATTTAAGCCCGCTTGCAAAGGAAATGATGCATAAGAAAGTCGGTGATGTATTCGAATTCGGAGATGAATTGCACAGAAAGGTTTACAAAATTGAATCAATTACAGCATTCGTTCAGAACGCGGTGCCAAATAAGAATGGACAGGTGATAAATAAAGGTCCACAAGGTATTCCTGAGGTTTCAATTAACGGACAAAAACCGTCTGAAACTTCAGAAACGCTTGAGCAAAAAGAGGAAAGCGATTCTGAACCGGTCATTGCCGGCAAGGGCAACAGAAATGATACACAATTTGCAGTGGGCGGTATTGAAATTACAGAGAACAATGATGATATCTTAACCCCATTTTCAAACGTTGAATCTGTTGGGCTTCAAGCGCAAATCGCTTCATCTAACGATATTC
>JAOADO010000082.1:280-882 GCA_026417275.1 Verrucomicrobiia bacterium | reverse complement strand
CGTAGCAATGATTGTTCCAGAAAATATCACCCATGACCATATTTTGCAGGTAATCAAAAAAGCACGACCACAGTATCTGGAGGATGTTCAATTGTTCGACGTCTTTCGAGGAAAAAACATACCCGAGGGCAATAAGAGCATGGCATATGCTTTTATTTATCGTAGCGCTGAAAGAACACTTACTGATACCGAAGTTAATCAAATCCACGAAAAACTCGTTGAAGAATTAAAAACCAGGATACCGGCGACAATCAGGGCAGCATAATTATATAAACAAAATTCCTGTCAGGCATTTTGTGTTAATACGAAGGGGTTAATGAATTTGGTAAATTACCACTTATTATTGCCGGTGAAATCCGGAGTCATGGAACGAAATGCATACTCAGGTAGCACCCCGGGTCCAGAGGTTGTAAAAATAATGTCCTGCCACAGATAGTGAATTATCTGGTTTTATAAGCCAGAATCCGCGCATCAAAGTGTTATCTTTTACCGGGATAGACACATTTTTTGCATCTGCTTTTATTTCGTTGCAAAAAAGTTCCCACTGGACAATGTACTTCATATTCGTTGAAAGAAAAACTCCCATCATGGAATCCCAGCGC
>JAOADO010000082.1:0-270 GCA_026417275.1 Verrucomicrobiia bacterium | reverse complement strand
TTCAGGGATACCAATTTCTCCGATGTAAATAGACTGTGCTCCGAAAAGAGAACTTGTTCTGACGTTTGCCCTGATTTCCTGTATACATTTCCACATTGTAAGGGGGTCTTTCATCCCATCATAAGCGCTATAAGAGACAAGATCTAATTCAACATGCGGAAGTACATCGCGTGTCATAGTTGGAATGTTTTTCCATGCATCGGTTACCCGATTGACTTCTGCTGCGTGTGCAACAACACACTCTGCGCCTTTCCTGAATTCTTCCCGAGC
>JAOADO010000007.1 GCA_026417275.1 Verrucomicrobiia bacterium | reverse complement strand
GCCCATGGACTTGTTCTGTGGAAAGTAATGTATGATTCGAAAAAAAAACCTCAATCCCTTGCCGTCAATGAGGGTTCAGAATCATAATTTGCTCAGATGTTTTATTGAGTGGACCCCGTCGCTATTTTTTCAGGGAGTTAATTAAATATTTTGCCACTGCATCTCTTATTTCGAACCCATAAATTGGGTCGTTTTGCAATATGTGGGCAATATAAAGAATTTTGCCACCGTTTGGAAATTCAAGAAGCCCGGCGGCGTCTCCATAAACCTTGCCCGAAGCACTGACAACTGTTGCAATGGGAGTGTATTTAACATCTTTCGATATCCTGTTTTGAACAATGGCGCGCAGACGAGTATCCCCTTCTGGATAATTAAACTCCTGAACGCTTGTTTTAATAATGTCCTGATTCTGATTAATTTTAATAACAACTTTTTCGGTTGGTGCGCCTTCGATTGCCATATTGAGCGGAAGTCCAAGCCTGCCAGTGAGCGCATCCGAGCGGCGCGGCATTCCACCAGTGGCATAAAACATAGGCCAGGGCAACGACCCCGCTATTATCAAAGTCCCGCCTTCTTTTAAAAAGCGTTCAACAGCCGCCGCACCGTCGCCCGCCGCATTTACCGTGTGAACATAATCTTCCCCATCAAGATACAACGCCACGGGCGTATTCTTCGGGTTGAAAATTGAAGAGTCAACAAGTTGGTTGTTACTTAATCGCATTGCCTTATCTGTCAGCCCGATTCTCTGCAGGAATCCATTCATAGCACCAGAAGGAGACGGCGGAAGAATTGCTATTTTATTTTGCGGCATATTTGAAACGGCGCCCCGCAGGATTTGAATTGCACCCTCTTGTTGTCGAATAAAATTCCACTCTTCAGAGCCTCGTGCCATTGCGTTAAATGTAATGTTCAAATATTCACTGCTTGCGTTTTCCGCATCTACAATTGTTATAGCCCATACCATTCCGCCAGAAGGGTCAATGCCGGATATTTCAGCCCCTTTTTTCAATTTTACCTGGCTGACTAAAAGACGCCCCGAATAAATGGGAGGCCAGGCTTTCCACGCAAGAGCTGTCTGCCGCGCTTGTTCATAGTCTTCATTGCTATTAAAAATCAATTTTGGTTCTTCCCCTTTGCCAGCACTGAATAAGATATACACATACTCGACGTCTTTTATTGTCTGCGGGAATTTCTTCGGCGTTTTAAGAGTGCATCTTTCGGATGATTCACTCAAATAAAACGGGATGCCATAAAACCAGAGATTGCCCCGCGGTAAATCCAGCCAGCCTTCGGGGCTTTCCCTGTTCAAATCCGGAGCACTATCATGAGGGATTTTTACAATCGAAAACCCCTCTGGCAATGCTTCAGCTGAGGCGCTCTTATTAGAGTTTTCCTCTTCGTATGCTAAAGGTGGCACAGTAGGCAAAAAATTCGCGTTTGAATCCGGCTCGCCAACAATTATGCGGTCGCCAGGGTTTACATTCTTGATATACAAAGACCACAGCGCCTGTTGCGGGCGAATGAAATCCTCGCCAGCCTTGAGAGCCACTTTATTGTTATTTGAGCGGACAATTGTTACCTGTTTTTCGCTGATGTCGCAATATGGCGCTGTCAGCGATATATCAAATTGCGGTTTAGTCGAAATCACGGTGAAGGCAAAATTGCCATCGGGTGTGTATTGATAATCGATGATTCTAATATACTCTTTGCATTTGCGAAAAACGAGTGCAGATTTTTCTCCGATAAGAATTCTTGCCGAAGAATTTCCCACGGGCTCAGTCATAACCAGCGGCGCGGCAAATCCAAAAGCCGCACGTTTCCCAAAGCCATACACGTTTCCTGGATAAAGCCCATACCCTTCGGTCATATCTCGCGCCTGATATTCAGATAAATTGTTTTTGATTACATCCTGATACATGAGATGCCATCGGCTGAGAGACCCTTGAATCGCCCACATCAGAATAGGGTCTCCGGTGTGGACCGCAGTCTGTGCAAGCGTGTCGAGATTCCAGAAAACCTCGTTGGCGCATGCCGCACCTGTCCAGTCCCTGCCGCTGTTTGGCTCCCATAAAAACGAAGAATCAAGATTATCAAACCGATTGTTGTCCGAGGGCCACAACGTCATATACCGATATGTAAAAGAGCGCGCAAGTTCAAGCGCAGTTTGCGCCTTCTTTTTTCTCTCCGAATCGGTTGAGTTTTTGAATGTCATGTAATATTCCAGACAAAATGAAGCACTCAATGTGCCGCCAATTGCAAAAGGAGAAGATGGAACATCGGCAAATTCGTTTCGCGTCCAAACAATATATTTTGCCCAGTTTAAAACACCGTCAACAATCTCAAGATATTCCGATTTTCCGGCATCGCGATAAAGTCCAAGGAAAAGTCTTCCAGCGGCAAATCCATTGGCGTTGTGAAGAGTGATTACCGCTTTGCCGCCCCACTCTTCTGTCCACTGCCCTTCTATTGGCTTTTCCCAGAAAACGCATTCCTCTCCGTTAACTTTGAATCGCTTGACATATTTTAAAAGCGTTGCCGCCTGGTCCTGGAAAGATTGAAGCCGTCGCGTATCGTTGGCTTTTGCCGCCTGAGCTGTGGGGCTCTCATTGTGCCATGTCCAGCCCCCAATCACGCGCGCTTCCCGCGAGAACGGCGCTTCAGGTCCGCCAATCAATCCACCACGCGGCGGTCCTTGAAAATCCCTTAATTTCAACCCTCCAGGAATCCATGAAACATCGGCAACAGGCGGGACTTTTGGCAATGTATCACGAATTCTTTGCCACCAGAATCCCCATAAAAACCGATTTGGGTCGTCTTCAGAACTTAGATTCAAATTCCATATAAGCCTGCATTGAGACTTCAACCTCGCTCCAGCCTTTGGCAATACAAGTTGTTGATAGCCCTGCCCACCAAATGGATAAACAAGGGCAACAAACTGCGCCTCTTCTGCTTTTAATGAACCAGAATTTTCAATCCACCGATAACCAGTCGCAATCTCATGCTCGCTATTTTCTTTAACGCGCGTTGTCTGAAATTCATACCCAACATAATGTTTTTCTTGTATTGCCCAGAGCCCAATTACAGGCAACGGATGCGCCCCAAGCGGCACTGTGTAACTCCAGTTCCTGTTATAATGATATGCTGAAATTTCCGGCGTGCCGGCGTGTGGGTCTATTAATAACGGAAAACGGTCGGCATATGGAGTCGCGTTCAACCACCCGCGCGTATGCCAGACTTCCGCACGCGGCAAGTGAAGAGTTAAGAAATGAAACGGTTCTTTGCCGACTGTGTCTATCCATTTTTTCTGGTCAAAACCAACAACAGATAAATCGAACGAAATCACAGGATACGGCTCATTCTTAATAAAACCTATCCGAATATAATCATTATCGCCAGGAATCGCCCCGGTATCTTTTGAATATTTAAATCTGCTGAATTTAATTGCTCGTCCATCTTTGTCTATCTCACAGTTTTCAGCAACAAGACCAGCCATCCCCGAACTGAATCGGACCACCGCCACAGTCCTTTTCCCATCCACAACATCAAACCCCGTATAGAGAGCGTCTTTTTTAATGGCGAGAATCGTCAATGAATCTTCTTTGATTTCTTGAGCAAATCCAACAAACGCGCTGAACAATGCCCAAAACGCAAGAGATATAGCAACCGCTGGATATGAAAAATATGCATTCATATTTATGAATAATCGTATTTCGAAGGCATTTTATTCAAAAAACCAACCAATTGCTACAGCGAATATAAGAAATATAGGGCCACATCAAATACTTATTCCTTGCGCTCGGGGAATAAAAAAACACTCCTCGCCCTGCGAGGAGTGTCGCCTTTATATAAATTTCACTGTCTTGCTAAGGCAAGTTTGCAGCTCTATTTATTCTTTTCGGCAAAGACCAATTGCAAAAAATGATACAGGGTATTTCGCCAATGCGTCGCATCGTGAGCATTGCCATCAACATGCCAGATGTGCGGGATTTCCTGTTCTTTCAAATAATTATGAAAACGCTGACACATCCCAAAAAGTCCATCCTTGTTTCCACAAGAAAGGAATAACAATTTGACATTCTTTTTTACCTCCTCTGGATTAATTAATTGTGAAGGTTGCTTTGTGTTTGGTGCGGCAGAAAAAGCACCAATCCATGCAAATGTGTCAAGGTGCCCAAGCCCAAAATTCAGTGATTGTCCACCACCCATTGACAAGCCAGCAATTGCTCGATATTCACGATTCGTATTAACCGAATAACGCGACTCAATTGCAGGGATTACGTCGTTTAACAAATCTTTTTCGAACACAGCAAACGCAGGCGCGCTCGCGAAGACATTGCCTTCGGCGCGGTCGTTTTTCTGGGCGCGTCCGTTGGGCATAACAATAATCATCGGAACCGCCTTGTTCAAGGCTAACAGATTATCCATTAAAACATCTGGTGAGGCAAACCTCTGCCATTCTGTCTCATCCCCGCCAATTCCATGAAGCAAATAAAGCACTGGATATTTTTTCTCTCTTGTATAATCAGGCGGTGTATAAACCAACATCTTCCGTCTTGTCCCCACCGTTTTAGAATCATATTCAATCATCTCAAGTTTGCCGTGTGGAATGTTCTCCTTCTTGATGTTAAAACCAGCAGGAGGTTCTGGAAAAGCAGGCTTATCGTCTGGATTCAATGTGATATTGCCTGCGCGCGGAATACGCGGTTCGCCAGGAGCGTTTGTCTTTGAGTCTGTTGATGTTTTTTCACCTGATGATTCAGACGCTGAAACCCTCGTTGCCTTAAACTCTGTAGCGGCAAAGTTGCCAGCCTCGCGTTTAAACATAATCTCATTGTTCCCGATTTTGCCTGTATATCGGATTGTAATTTCGTTCCCCTGAAAATTTAATTTTTCTGCGAAACTAACTGTGTCACCGCTGATTTTACCATCGGAGAGGTCGGTCTCGCGTTTTCGATCGCCGATTTGCGCCTCGGCTTTGCCCGTGAGTTTTTCGCCATCAGCCTGGAATGTGAAAAGATATTTTTGCAATCCGCGTGGCGTTTCAAACTCCGCCTGCCATTTGCCATTGATATCCGCAGTTTTTGCGTGGAACGTGAAGAGGCAAAGTGCCCCCCACGTGAACAGAATTATTTTTGATGTTTTCATATTGGTCTTTTAAGTTGAATTCGCCTCAATTATTGCAAATAGCTCCCTCTCAGTCAATACTTTTTAAAGATTATTAATTATTATCTCAGCCATTAACAATTCCTGAAAAAACACATTTTTATGCGGATATTAAAAATCAAGGTGACAAATACATATTGCCTGGGGTGTAATTCGTATTGCGATTCAACAATTATTACCCAGCCAGGTTTTTAAAGAATCAATAACTAATCCATCGCCAAATAGTGTTATAAGGATTGTATATCCATAACAAGAATCATTTTCTTAATATTGCTGAACATTTTGAACAAAAAATTAACGCCAGCAGCACTTATTAAACGCCCCCAAAAACATTATCAGCAAATGGCTTAGATGTAATTTGCCCCCTTACTTTTTAGGGTCGAGATTTTTCTCCAATTCTTCTGGCGCTACGGTTGATTCAATGCCATTTGCTGGAACATCCATTTTAACAAGCCAGACAAGTGTGTTTAATATAACCTTTCTAAAGTTTGGGTCTCCCCAGTTTTTGTGATAATGCCCGCCGGTAAAACCAAATCCGCGCCCCCCATCCGGGCGCTCCACAACCCACAACATAATTTCAGGTCTTCCGCTTGCCGCAATAATATGTGGATACGGACCCTTAGGCCAAACATACGGACCCTTGCGAACTTCATCGGATGGCGTGGCGACTAAAATTCCTGTTATTCCTTCCATCTTGTCCCGAAAATGGATATTGAAATACCACTCGTCAAGTATGCTGAACGGTTTTAAACCGCGAGTGATTGGATGTTCAGGAAACTCTTTAAATTCTGGCGACCACATCGGATTGCACGAAACTTTGTCTTCGTAAAATCCTCCAATCCACTCCAGAAACTCGTTTCCGCCTTTGTTTGCTGGCGTTTCGCAGGCATAATGCATCATGCCAATTCCGACACCTTTTCTGGCAAATTCCTGGAGTACCTTGAGTCTGTCTCCCTGTATTGCAGGATGTCCCCCGCCTCCGTCTGAATAAATCACGATTCCATCCGCACCATCAAATGCGTTTGCTTCTTGAGGCCAACCATTTGAATAAACCAGCGTGGTCAACCCCGGCACGTTCTGAAGGCATTTTTGCAAAAGTAGTGCCCCTGCCCTGAACTCGTGCATTCCTGGTGGATGACTCGGTTTTCCCGCAATGATGATTAATTTCTTTGTCGCTCCGAACAAATCGGGAGTGATTAACAAACCCGCCATTAATAGAAAGACTGTTATTAATCTCTTCATATATGCGCAAATTATTTAGAATAAAGATTGTCTATTTCGGGGAAATATTCAAATTTTCCCGAAACAGTTTTTACTTTATTCTGCCATTTATTGGTTAGTCCTATTTAATTTTTTCCTGAAGATACGGAAGGAGTTCGTCTATTTTTATTCTCTCCTGTTTTGTATTGTCGCGGTCGCGAACAGTAACAGTATCCTTGAGAGAAGGCGTTTCTCCGAGTGTGTCAAAGTCAACGGTTACTCCGAACGGTGTTCCTGCTTCGTCCTGGCGGCGATAGCGTCTTCCAATTGCCCCGGAATCGTCATAGAAAGTTGTCATGTGCGGTCTTAGCATTTCACGCACCGCCTTTGCTTTCTGGACAAGTTCCGGTTTATTTTTGAGCAACGGGAAGACCCCCACTTTAATTGGCGCTATAGACGGATGGAACCGCATCACAATCCGTTGCTCTGGTTTGCCTTTTTCGTCAGGCACCTCATCTTCGCTGTAAGCGTTGCAAATCAGGGCAAGTACAAGCCTGTCCACCCCGGCGCTTGGTTCAATCACATGCGGCACATAACGCGCTTTTGCCTCTTCATCAAAATATTCCAGGGATTTGCCGCTGTGTTTCTGGTGTTGTGAAAGGTCAAAATCGCCGCGTGCGGCAATTCCTTCCAGTTCTTGCGTTCCGAATGGGAATTTAAACTGAATATCAACACACGCCCTTGCATAATGAGCAAGTTCCTCTTTTTTCTGCCAGTATAATTCGAGCGTATCTCTGCTCAAACCAATTGACTCATACCATTTAAGCCGCTCTTCTACCCAATGCCGATGCCACATTTCCCATCCCCAATCAGGCTGTGGAGTTGAAACATCCGCACCATCACTCCAGCGGGCAACTTTGCCGCAGAGTTTTTCGACCACTTCATCGGGCTTGATGAAAAACTCCAGCTCCATCTGTTCAAACTCGCGCGAGCGGAACGTAAAATTACGCGGCGTGACTTCGTTTCTGAACGCCTTTCCAATCTGGCAGATTCCAAAAGGCACCTTCTGCCGCGAGGTTTCAAGAATATTCTTAAATTGAGCAAAAATCGCCTGAGCGGTTTCCGGTCTCAGATATGCAACGTTTTCCTCGTCTGCCACAGGTCCAACGTACGTCTTGAACATCAGATTGAACATTCTCGGCTCTGTGAGCTCTCCGCCGCAGTAAGGACACGGGGTAACAAGTTTTGTCTGCGTCTCCGGGTCTGTGGCAAGGATTTTGAAGAAATCCAGTTTTCCAAGATTTTTGTTTAACGAGACGGCGTTCTTAAGCGCCTCCACAACCTGGGCAGGCTTTTTCGTCAAGATGAGCCCCGGCGCCTGGCGATGCCCTTTTGAATGCGCCCATTGTTGCAACTTTTCGGTGTCAACATTTCCATCATTCCAGAAACTGTAAGCTGTTTTCGCCCACTCAGCATCCTCGAGCATTTCCAGAACCTGATCGTAGCGGAGGAGTTTTTTGCACACCTTGCAGGTGCTCATCGGGTCTGCAAATGTGTCAACATGTCCGCTCGCAACCCAGACCCTGGGGTGCATGATAATCGTGGCATCAAGTCCAACAATATCATCCCGCATCCGCGTCATGGCGCGCCACCATTTCTCACGCACATTTCGTTTCAATTCCGCGCCAAGCGGACCATAATCCCAGAATCCGTTTATACCGCCGTAAATTTCGGAAGATTGATAAATAAATCCGCGCCGTTTGCACAGCGAGACAATCTTTTCCATTACATCATTTGTTTTAACATCAGCCATAAATGAAAAAATTTGATTGATTATTTTCGAATAGTCAAGAGAACTAATAAACAAATATTCACTCCCTTAACGATGGAGAAATTAACGGAAAATTTTTAAGAATATAATTAAAACGCAATCAACCCTTTTTCAATTTTCCTGTTAAACTCTACAGCATCGGCATATTTAACACCTGTACCGCCAAAAATATCCAGAGCCGAACCAATCGTCAAGTCGACCCTGTTTTTACCAATTTTTGTGACCAGCTCGAGGTCTTCGATAGAACGCGCCCCACCAGCGTATGTTACCGGCAACGGCGATATTTGAGATAACAACTCAACCAATTTAACATCAATCCCTTGCCGCAATCCTTCAACATCTGCGGCATGTATGAGAAACTCAGCGCAAAAAGAGGCAAGTTTCTCCAATAATTCTGCGCGTATTCTCTCTTCTGTAAACTTTTGCCATCTATCGGTTACCACAAAATAATCTGCCTCTTTCCTGCGGCAACTTAAATCAAAAACAAGCCGTTCTTTCCCGACAAGAGAACAAAGAGTCTTAATTCTATCCCAATCAATTCTCCCCTCTCGAAACACGTAGGATGTAACAATGACATGCGATGCGCCGCAATCCAGCCAATATCTTGCGTTGTCTTGATTAATGCCGCCACCAATCTGCAAGCCGCCGGGATATGCCATCAACGCCTCTTTTGCCGCTTCTTCATTTCCTCCGCCAAGCATTATCACGTGCCCTCCTTTTAAACGGTCGCGGCGATACAACTCGGCATACCACGAAGCAGAACGCTCGGAGACGAAGTTGGTTACCAATCCACTGCCATCATCGCGCCAACTTCCTCCGACTATTTGCTTTACCTTTCCTTCATGTAAATCTATACAAGGTCTAAACATTTTTTACCCATTATACCATATTTATAAAAAAACAGCATACACGTTGATTTTACTGTGATTTATCCTGATTTCTAAACAAAAAGCGCCGGAAATTTCTCCCCGGCGCATAACAAGCAACACTTATCATTATGTCCTTATCGGACACTATCAATTAAAACGCAGATAAAACAATATGCAACATCTTTTTTAGGCTAATTCAACATCGCCGCAAAGATGAACTTCTATTCCAAGTTCAGCCATTGCCGCGGCTTTAATCCTGCAAGCCTTGTGTGCCTGCGTTTTGTTTGGCGCATATACAACCTGAATATGGTTTGCCCTGTGCCGCGCCATCATCTGGTCGCGCGATATCCCTTTTAGCACCGCGTGCATGATGGGCCATTGCGGTGTGGTTTCACGCCATCTGCGTTCGGTCTCCTCCTGCGGAAGTTTAACCACCTCAGCTACGCCTAGGTCGCAGTGAAGCCTGTTATCCATCACAAAAATACGACTCCAGACAATCCAGCCCGGTTTCGAAATGCCTTTCACCGTGCCGCCCCCGAGCCTGAAATACATCGCCGGTTGACGCTCACTCACAGCGCCGCGATATCCCCCGATAAGATGCGCCGGCGGCACCGCACCGGAAATTAAAAACACCCACACATAATCATCAATGCCATCGCCTTTGTAATGGTCTCCCCAACGAACATCATGCAATGTATTTTCAGGATCAAACCCCAATTTTCTCCATAGATGATAGGTAATCAAGCCATCAAGTCCGGCGCATTCATCCACTTCGTTAAAATGCGGCAATGCCTCGTTTTCATAAATAACTCTGCCAGTTTTCGGGCATCTGACGGGCGGTCTGTCCACATTGTTTAAAATACCTTCCACAAGGTCGCTTGCCGGACACAAATCCTTTAAACCCTGCTGATATTGGATTCCAATCGTTGAACAACCGAACTCTGCCGCCAGTCTCAAAGCGGCAATGTACATCTTGCACTGTTGAAGCGTCTGGTTTTCAGTCAATTCAGTGGCTTCATCTTTGCCCCAGTTAAACTTCATCCCTTTCTTAAGCAACCAATCAAGAACCCCTCTTGCTTCTTCATCGCTAACAGTTTGCATTGCCGCATAAAGAGTGGACTGACTTAATCTTTCCTTAAAAACACCTGTCCCATGAAGCAGTTCATCAGGAATAATTGCATTATACATTCCCATGCACCCTTCATCAAAAATCCCCATTATTGCCTTCTTTTGCCTCAACTCACGTGCGAAACTGCGTCCAAATCTTTCCTCTTCGACTGGCAATTTTAGCAATTTTAAATCGCGCACATGGCTCTGGTCATGTGTAATAACCCCATCAGTTAACCATTGCCGCAAACCGCGCTTAAAATATTCATCCTTAAAATTCTCGCTCCACAATGTGCTGTAAGAAACACCTGCCTTCGTAAGAGACGCGTTCAGATTAAGCATCCCAACAAGACCGGGCCATGTTCCGCTCCAGTTTGCGACTGTCAAAATCGGTCCCCTGTGCGTAACAAGCCCCGCAAGAACATGATGGCTGTATTGCCACACACTTTCTGCCACAATCAATTTAGCCTCCGTATCAAGGTTTCTGAAAACCTCAATCCCCATCTTTTGCGAATCAATAAATCCATGTTGTTTTTTCTTGTCGTATGGGTGGGCGCGAACTATTTCGTAACCTTCCGCCTTCAACGCTTTTGCAAGGGCTTCCTCCATCTTTGCCTGTTCAGCCCAGCATTGCTGATTGGCTTCTAACCGCAAATCACCGCTTGCTACTAAATAAACCTGGTTTGATTTCAATTTCTTTATGGCTTTCATACTCGCTAAATCATACCCCCCTTAAAAACTAATTCAAAATAAAAATTAACTCTCCTGTTGACAGACAAAACATCGTCACTTCCCATTCAAAAATGAATAACAGTTTAAGAATTGCCACATTTTAATTCTTATTTCTTAATGAGCGCATACAACACCAGGTTGGGTGGACAACTTAACTTCGCGTCCATATTCTAATCCAGATTCTCTGCGGCGAATGCAGAAAAATTTCTTTTATAAGGGCATCCATGCTTGCCGCTTTTGGTTCATGCACCCTGCGGGCAAGCAACATAGAAATGAGCAATACAACCGATGCGGCAGTAAAGAAAATCGTGAATCTGTTCCACTCAAGCCCGAGCCAGGAAAAAACTTTTCCACTGCACGCATCTATCAAAATTCCCCATCCAATAGGCGCAAGCCCCATCGAAAGACAACTCAAAACCGAGAACACGGCAAAGAACTGGTCTCGCCAGTTTTCAGGAATTGTAGCCATGGCAAGCCGCGTGTTTGCCATGTTTACCAGCGACGAACCAAGCCCCATCATCAACTGAAGCAGCAACAGATTGCCGACATCCGCGCCGAAATATTTTCCAGCTGTCAGAATCCAGCCAAACAACATGAACAGCCACAGCCCCATGGAAAACAGAATCACGGGTTTACTTCCCAACGCATCCAGTCGCGGTCCTAAAAACCACAGACTGCTCAAACCACCGAGGAAAGAAATGGAAGTGATGACAAGGATTTTATCCGAAGGCATTCCCAGTTCAGACCGCATGAACGCCACTACAAACGCAGACATACCTCCATAAACCGCAGACCATACAACAACCATCAACAGAAGCTTCCTGAACGCCCTGTTAGATTTAATCTCCTGCCAAGGAATAGGCGCGCGTCCATCACCAGCCTGTTCGCGAACCTCTGCGTCTGGCATCTTTTTCAAAAAATTCAAACTCAAAGCTCCCATAACTGCGCTAAAACCAAATAAAAGCGAAAACCGCCATGGTTGCGGGTCTTTTCCCAGACACCACGCACAGAGAAGAAACGTCAGACAACTTGCAATATTAACGCAGGCGGCGTCGCGCGCAAGGTATTTGCCCCTGACCCTTTCCGGCACAAGAGATGCAATCCATGGCAACCACGCGGCGCTTGAAATCCCGCGCGAAAGATTGAACCCGAACAAAAATAGCAGCAACAATGAAAGTTGAACTCTATGGGAAAGAACACTGCCAAGCAAAGGCACAGTCGCCATGGCAAAAATAAACGCCACACGCGTCCCCCATCCAGCATAAACAAACTGACGATATCCAACGCGGCTAATATATTGCGACGCAGGAATTTGAAAAATCACAAGTAACGGCATCATCCCCGTAATGATGCCGAGTTCAGTTGCGCTTGCTCCGAGCGTCTTCGCATACAAAATCATCGGACTGTTCAAAATTACTTGAAACGAAAACGCGTTGAACACCGCAAACAAATAGGCGTTGTGAAAGCCCGACGGGAACGAACCATCATCCCTGCCTGTAATCCCTTTATTCATCCGCAGTTGTTTTAAAATTTTCTATAAAAAACCAGTTGCATAGATTATAATCCATTTAATATGAATATTCTATTCGATATTTACCAGCAAATTGCCATCCGCCAGGCAGTCGAAAAAGTGGACCAAGCAAAAACAACAGTTGACAGGCTTCGCGATGAGATTCGAGTCCTTTCCAATCGTTGCGACACCCTTGCGCTCGTCTGTCAATCGTTGTGGGAAATTCTAAAAGAACAAACAGGCATGGACGATGCGCAGATACTTAAAAAAATGCAGGAAATTGACCTTCGCGACGGTGTTGCGGACGGCAAGATAACAGGTAGACCAATATCATGCCCCTCCTGCGGCAGAACAAACAACACCCGTCGCCCCACATGCATTTACTGCGGACATGACCTTCCGAGCGACACGGTAATATAAAAATAAATCTAATATTATAAATTAATATGCTTAATACATGACAAAATAGTGTTTTTTAATTGACTACTACCCCCTTTCTTTTAGTCTATACTTAAGGTTTATTGGATAAATTGAGGATGCTTATATGTTTTCATTACAAAAGTTGTTGGGAAAAGACGAGGCTTTTTTTGAACTTTTTGAAGAAAGCCTTGCAGAAGCAAAACACAGTGTGGATTTGCTCAAAAAAATGCTCGATGGCAAATCCAATGACAGCGATTTGAAACAACTCATTGACGTTCGCAAAAAGAACAAACAAATTGCCGTTGATATAAAAACGCTTCTATGCAAAACATTTGTGACTGGTTTCGACCGCGAGGACATCGAAGACCTTGCAAATGCCATCTACAAAATTCCAAAAACCATCGAAAAATTTGCAGATAGATACAACGTTGCCCGCAAGGCAATTTCTCCCATAGACTTTTCACGTCACACCGCTTTAATTGAAGAACAACTGGTTCTGCTTCAAGAAATGCTTTCCACATTGCGCTCCGAAAACGCCGAAAAACTCATGGAACTAAACCAGAAACTTCACAAGGCGGAGGTCAAGGGCGACGAGCTTTTGCAGGAACTTGTCTGCGAACTCTATTCTGGCAAACACGACCCACTCAAGGTACTGATTCTTAAAGACTTATTCGAAATGCTCGAGAAAGTGATGGACAGATGCCGCTCCGCCGGCAATGTAATGTATCGGATAATCCTTAAACATTCGTAATACATCTTCGCGCATTTTTAATTATGACTCTTGTCATCTGCGTAATCATCATCGCCCTTGTTTTTGAATATATCAACGGCTTCCACGACACTGCAAATGCCGTTGCAACCTCTGTTGCCACTCGCGTTATGACGCCTGCGCAGGCAATAACACTCTCTGCGCTCATGAACCTTGTGGGCGCCATGGCTGGCGTTGCAGTGGCAAAAACAATCGGGCAAGGTCTTGTTGAAACACAATACATCAATTCAGTAACAATGATATGCGCACTTTTTGGAGCAATCTTCTGGAACCTGCTCACCTGGTGGCTCGGGCTTCCATCAAGTTCAAGCCACGCCCTTATCGGCGGTCTTTGTGGAGCCGCGCTCGGCGCCGCCCATAACAGCCTTGATGCAATTAAATGGGCAGGGACAAAAGTTGTCACAAAAATGATGGCTGTTCCAGCGCCAAAGGAAATACTCGACTCCATAAACACCACAGTCCTTTCTCCGGGAACAAACGTGGTTTCAATTGGAACAAATTCAATCAGTCTTATCGTTCCGGAAGGCACAGCTGGCAAAGTTCTCATGCTTGCCCCGCACACCACAGTCGAATACACTGGCTTGCTCTACAAAGTTATATTGCCCATGTTTATCGCGCCAACAATGGGTATAGTCATTGGATTCATAATCATGGGATTGCTTCTGGTTGTCTTCCGAAACGCAACCCCCCATTTCCTTAACAAAACATTCGGAAAAGTTCAGTGGCTCAGCGCCGCATGGATGAGTTTTGAGCATGGACACAACGATGCCCAAAAAACAATGGGCATCATCACACTCACACTCTTTGCCGCCACCCAGCAAAAGGTGTTTGACAATATTCCAGAGATTTTTTCATTCCTTAAGACCCCAACCTTTGAAATTGCATTCTGGGTCAAAATAATCTGCGCACTTGCAATTGCGGCTGGAACTGCGGGGGGCGGCTGGAGAATCATCAAAACAATGGGCAAAAATGTGTTTAAAATGATGCCAATCCACGGCTTTGCCGCACAAACTACGGCGGCAACCGTAATTGGCATTGCCTCCACAGCCGGGATTCCCCTCTCAACAACTCACGTAATTGCCGGCTCAATAATGGGCGTCGGCGCCACAAAAAGACTCAGCGCCGTTAAATGGACTGTTGCCGAACAAATGATATGGGCATGGGTTCTAACCCTGCCCGCCTCCGGCGGCGTTGCATGGCTGTGCGTGATGATTGCCCACTCCTTTAAACTTATCTAAACTATACACCCGAAATCTTCTCCATGCGCGCTTTTTGGCAAAATCTAATCGCCACTCATAAATTCAGATTTTGCATTTGAATAAAAATTTTTAAAATTTGAAGCACTGTGGTGCAGTCCAGTGCAATACTTCGAAACTTTTTGATGTTTGCGCTACTGCGTGGCATGATTGCATGCGGCCTTCCAGCCCTTCCCAAAAATATATACACAGGAAAGACCGCCTCCTGCCCGGCAGTTTGAATGATTAGGGCGTCATCCAGAAAAAATAACCATCCATCTGCTGTGAAAAGAGAGAATAAATTGCTTTAAACAATATGCTACGCCTTCTTATCTTTTTCCCCGATTGGTTTTCCGCAGTGTGGACAAATTATTTCCCGTTCATGTTTTTTGCCCAATTCTTCAACAAATGCAGATGCGAGAACGCCGGTTGGCAGGGCAAACATTCCAATTCCAAGGACGGCGATAATTGCGCCAAGAATCTTCCCCGTCGTGGTCACAGGATAAATATCGCCGTATCCAACGGTTGTCAGAGTAACAATGCACCACCACATCGCCGCTGGAATGCTGGAAAAACTTTTCGGCTGCGCTTCATTTTCCGCAAAATACATAAGACACGAAGAAACTGTGACTAAAATAAAAAGCACGAATATGATTACTAAAAGCTCCTCCTTTTTCTGCTTTAACACATTCGCGAGAATTTTTAGAGACTCAGAATAACGGGCAAGTTTAAAAATTCGGAAAAACCTGAACAACCTCAATATCCTTATAAAACGGAGGTCGCACGCCATAAACATTGGGAGGAAAGATGGAAGAATTGCAAACAGGTCGACCAATGCCAGTGGAGTTATTGCAAATCGGATTCGTCCCACTACGGGATGATTATATTTTCTCTCGGAAACACAACTCCACAACCGCAATACATATTCAACCGTAAACACTGCCACCGAAATATATTCAAAAATTAGAAAAAATGGGGAAAACCGTTGTTTAATGCTCTCCACAGTTTCAAGAATAACCGCAAGAACATTCAACAAAATCAAAATCGTAATGAATATGTTAAATGCGTGTCCGGAAGAATCTTTTTCATAATTTCCTTCCAGAATTCGAAAAATCCGATTTTTAAATTCATGAGTCATAGATACAAACCCCAAACTCTCATGCTAAATAATCATACCCTTATATGCAAGATGAAGTTGAACTCCCACTATTCATGAAAAATTTATCCAACCCCTTACAATCGGATTTTAAATTTCGACCCTTACAATAATTTAACCACGCACCGGGTTTTATTTATTGAACATTTCGATATGAGATTAAAGCCGTGTATTCCCTTAATTTTAAATTACTTACCCACAATTATTTCTACAGGTTGCCAGAAAAAATCTGGATTTATTTCCCTTCCGTAAGATTCTGATGTTTATCTGTTTTTTGAACTAAATTTCTTGTTTTATCGGACGGCAATCTGAGGTATAAAGTTTCTATGAATCCCGCAAAGATAGCAATCCTCGGCTCCGGTTTCAGCGCCGAAGTCCATTTAGAGTCATACCATAGATTTATTCCGGAAGCCGAAATTATCGCCATCTATTCTCGCTCTCTTGAACGAGCGGCGCAAGTGGCGGAAAAACACAAAATACCATTTTTTTCCGATGACATGGATAAAGTCATCAACCTCCATGAAGTAGAAATAATCGATGTTTGTCTTCCCAATTTTCTGCATTGTGGCGCTGTAGAAAAAGCTGCTGCCGCCAAAAAACATATCATAGTCGAAAAACCTCTGGCAATGAACCTTGAAGAATGCCAGACAATGATTCGCGCCTGTAAAAACGCAGGGGTAAAATTGATGTATGCGGAAGAACTCTGTTTCGCCCCAAAATATGAAAGGGTAAGAAAACTTATACTTAGTGGCGCCGTCGGACAAATCTATCAACTCCGTCAATGCGAAAAACACAGCGGTCCGCACAGCAACTGGTTTTATAACCCGGAACAATCCGGCGGCGGCGCACTCATGGACATGGGGTGTCATGGAATAGGATGGCTCCTGTGGATTATCGGCAAAGAGACAGCGCCAATCTCTGTGTTTGCAACAATGGGAACATATCTGCACAAAAACCGAACAAAATGCGAAGACAACTCGATTTGCGTGGTTGAATTTGCCAATGGGACGGTTGGAATCGTGGAAAACAGCTGGGCAAAACACGGCGGAATGGACGATAGAATCGAGGTCTACGGAACAGGCGGCGTTGTCTATGCAGACCTTTTTATCGGTAATTCGGCACTTACTTACAGCCAGAGCGGCTACGACTATGCAATGGAGAAAGCCGCCTCAACTCGCGGCTGGTCATTCACAGTTTTTGAAGAGGTGTTTAATCAAGGATATCCTCATGAACTCCAACATTTTATCAAATGCGTTCAACACAATGAAGAACCATGCGTTTCAGGCGAATTCGGAATGATGGTCATGGAGATAATCTGTGCCGCCTATTACTCAGCAAAAATTGGTTCAAAAGTAAAACTCCCATTCAAACCGTCTGTTAAAAAGCCAATTGACCTGTGGCTCAAATAAAGAAAAAAGATAAAAAAACTTCCATATCATCGTAAGTTGTATAAAAAAAAACTAAAGTCATCCGTAGATTTTGACGTTATAATGGTTAACGGTTTATGGGAAAGCATATTTTTATTAAAAAATTGAGCGCTATCATTGTGTCAGCGCATATTTGTGTTTTAACCAATATCGTCGGAGGGCAAACCGCGCCGACGAATGCCGCTCCAGGTGAGTCCGAGGTACTGCTCGACCTCCTGCGAAAGAAAGGTGTCATAACCGAACAAGAGGCAAAAGACGCCGAAAAAGCGCTGAAAGAAAAGCGATTATCCAGAGAAAAAGCCGCCGCCGATGACTTTAAATTCAAAGTCAACAAAGCGGTCAAAAGCCTCGAATTCTTCGGCGACGCCCGTCTGCGATACGAATACAGAGAAGGACAATCCAGCACCAGCGACACCTACGCCCGCGAACGATATCGCTACCGCCTCAGACTCGGGTTAAAGTCTGAATTCACAGACAATTTCTATGGCGGCATACGGATTGAACCTTCCACAAGCCAGCGCTCGGCGCTTGGGACTTTTGGCGACGATGCAGGACCATGGGGCAAAAACAACGATAGAATCAATATCGGTCAACTCTACCTTGGCTGGAAACCAAACGACTGGTTCAACATGGAAGCCGGCAGAATCGCAAATCCAATCTACAGCTCGCTCCTTGTCTGGGACAGCGATATCTGCCCTGAAGGTTTGACGGAAAAATTCAAATATTCTGTGGGCGACTTTGACTTGTTCGCCACATTCGGACAATTTTTATACGACGATGGCGACCCTGAAAATCCCTTCGGAAATGGCGCAATAGGCAAAGAATCTTACATGTTTGCCTGGCAATTAGGCGCAAACTATAAAATTAATAAATCAATGTCATTCCAAATTGCCCCAGCATTATACACATACACAGGCGGTGGCGATTACGATAAAGTCTACAATCCTGCCGCTGGCGCAGATTCAAGCATCAATGACCTTTTAATCCTCGACATCCCTGCCGAATTCAATTTTAAAGCCCTGAATCTCCCATGGAAAATCTTCGGTCAAGTTGCTGTTAACCTTGAAGCTTCCGACCGCGCCGCCGCTGCGCGCGCCGTCAATCCGCTGGCATACACTGCCGCAGGAGACGAAAATCTTGCCTATCAATTCGGTTTGAGTATTGGCAAATCAGGAAAGAAAGGAACATGGGACACTCGCGTATTCTGGCAACACACCGAACTCTTCTCACTCGACCCCAACCTGGTTGACTCAGATTACTTTAACGGATTCCTTAACTTTGAGGGCGTCGGCGTTTCCCTCAATTACTCCATTACCGACAATATATTCTTTACCGTGTCTTACGGATACGGCGACAGAATAAACAAGCGGCTTACTACAGGCTCCGGTCTTGACCTTGGCACATTTGGGAACACCTATGCCGGCACCCGCATGAACCTGTTTCAAGTTGACCTTAACTGGAAGTTCTGAGCCGGTTCCTCCGATCCGTTTCAGAGTGTCAAAAAAAGGCGGGCTACCTTGCCCGCCTTTTTTATTACGCATTACTATCGCTTTGTTATTTGCATTATTATTTAATTTTAACAGCTTGTTTTTGAGCCGTTAGTGCAAGTTCCATGGCAAGAAATATATGCTCTTGAGTCATCGCTTCTTCTGTCCTGTAAATGCAATCGAGGATAAACTTCCCAAAAAACGGAAAGCCAACCTTTCCATGAACATTAAAATGAAATTCACCCTTATTATTCACAAGATAAACATGATCGCCTTCGGCATCTCGGGCAACGTCGAGATATTTTCTTAATTCAATTGTCCCATCAGTTCCCACGATAAACGTTCGTCCGTCTCCCCATGCCCTTAAACCATCCGGAGTAAACCAATCCACGCGCAAATAATGCGTTGCCCCGTTGTCCGCAACAAACGTGGCATCCCCAAAATCCTCAAAATCAGGATAATACGGATTATTGTAATTTGCCACCTTACTGTGCAACACCCTTGCACTCTTTGCATCCGCGTAATAGAGAAACTGTTCAATCTGGTGGCTCCCGATGTCTGTTATGATTCCACCGGTCGCTTTTACATCAAAAAACCATGACGGGCGAGTTTTTGCGTTTAAACGATGCGGTCCAAGTCCAATCACCTGCAATACCCTTCCGATTGCGCCTTCTTTTATCAAATCACCAGCATATACAGCGGCTTCAACATGAAGTCTTTCGGAAAAATAAATGCCAAATTTTCTCCCGGTCTGCCTCACACCCTCGCGCGCAAGAGAAAGTTGTTCAAGCGTTGTGATTGCCGGTTTATCCGCAAAATAATCTTTTCCCCGCTCCATAACGCGCAAACCAAGCGGACATCTCTGGCAGGGAATCGGCGCCGCGGCAACAAGCACTATTTCTTCATCCTCAAGAATTTCCTCCTCGCTTTGCGCCAGTTTTACCCATGGATATGTTTTGCAAAACTGTTCAATCTTTGCGTGGTCTTTGTCAAACACCTTCACAAGCGTTGCTCCGGCTTCAATAAGCCCGTTGCACATCCCATAAATGTGTCCGTGGTCCAGCCCAATCGCCGCAAACTTAAACTCGCCGGGCTTGACTACCGGATTTGCCTTGCCGGCTGGCGCATACATCATGCCATCAGACTTCTGCATACAACCCTAAAACTGTCTTCCAAATGTGATTTTAGTATCTGAAAAATTCTCCACGCTCTTTGTTTTCTTGTGAAACCTCCGCGCATTTTCGATTATCCCTTCGCGACTGTAAAAAACACTATCTTTTGCAAGAGGCAGTTCAACAGTAGTTCCCAAATGTGCGGACAGATAAATCGCACTTATAAGCATTACCGTGTTCCTTCCCTGAACACCATCCACAAGCAACTGCTCCTTCCCATCGATTGCGTTCAGAAAATTCTCTATCTGACCATCATGTCCCTGATTCTTCACCTCTGGCAGAGAATTGTAAAACCCCTGGATTTTATCAATCATTTCATGATTTTCCTCAGGAAATCCATTTTCCCTCTGCCGATAAGCACACACCCTCCACGGCATCGCAAGACTTGCGTCTTCGCACTGAAATAGTAGTTTCTGCTCCTCTCCATGATGAATTAAAGATGCGGTAATTTGACCAATAATGTTTCCAGGATAAAACAATATAGCACTCGAAAAATCCTCCACCTCGGAATTTGTATGGTTCAAATTTGCTGTTATAGCGCTAACAGCGCCTGGCATCCCCATCATCCACAAAAACATATCAATATGATGAACCGCATGATTAATTGTGCAACCACCGCCCTCCTTATCCCATGTGCCGCGCCACCACAAATCATAATAATTTGCACCGCGCCACCATAAAGACTCAACCTGCCCCAACAAAACTTTCCCTGCAACCTTTTCGTCAATCAATCTCTTTAACCTCATCACAGGCGTCCGAAACCGATTTTGCGACACAATCCCGAGTAAACAATTGTTTTTTTCTGCCGCTTCAATCATCCTATCGCATTCCTCCACGCTTGTCGCCATCGGTTTTTCAACAAGAACATGTTTGCCCCTGCCCAGCAATTTTATTGACGACGACGCATGTTCAAACGGAGGAAGACATATCGAAGCCGCCTCAAAATCCTCCTTCTCAATAAGTTCATCCACAGAAGAATAAACATTTGCTTTCAGTTTATACGCCTCAGCCTTTTGCCTCGCCTTCTCAGCAAACAAATCCACCACCGCAACAATCCGACAACGCTCACCAAATTTCAAATACGCATTTATATGGCTGTCAGAAATTGCCCCAGTCCCGATTATCGCTACTTTTGTCATATCAACCTGATATTTTTCATTTTCCATTCACTTTGTTCAAAACAAATCTTTGTTGCGCTTCAGAATCGCTCCCATTCCCATCGCAAAAATAAAATTTAAAAAACGTATGTGAATTGCTCTGCCTTTTGCGAATCAACTGATATTGCACCAGACAACTTTTATTGATTACTATTTCAACATCGGGGCGTCTTTTGGCTCCCAATCCGGATTTTGATATCTGGCAATTTCCATGAGAACGCGAATTTCATTTACAATTTCAGGATACTTGTCAGCAACATTGTTTTGCTCTCCAATGTCGTTTTTAAGGTCAAATAATTGGATTGGATTATCACGGCGCAAAAGACGAATCCCCTTCCATCTGCCATTTAAAAGAATTGCCTGACTGAAGCCGCGCTCGTGAAATTCCCAGTAAAGAAATCTATGTTGTTTCTGAACCCGCTTGTTTCCAAAAAGCGTTGGCACAATGCTGATACTCTCGGTCTCCGTCGGCGGAGCAACCCCGGCAAGTTCGGCAAATGTCGCCATCATATCTCCCAGATAACAAACATGGTCGGAAATTTGCCCCGATTTAATCTTTCCTTTCCAGCGAACAACGAATGGAACTCGAATTCCGCCCTCATAAAGGTCACGTTTCATGCCCCGCAAAGGTCCATTGGCGTCAAAAAAATTAGGGTCATGCCCGCCTTCCCCCTGCGGTCCATTATCAGACGTGAAAATGACAATCGTGTTCTCTGCAATCCCGAACTCCTCAAGTTTCTTCATTATCTGCCCCACATGCGCATCTAACCGCGTTATTGACGCCGCATGTCCTTTATTTTGGTTTGTCCAATTCATGTTGCCATAAATCCCATAGTCCGGAACCTCCTCGCCATCGCCAAGCGCCTGCCGTCGCTCATTGTTCGCATGCGGAACAACAACAGACAGAAACAGAAAAAATGGCTTATCCTTGTTAGATTCAATAAACTTCAGAGACTCTTCCAAAAAAAGGTCACCGGCGTAAACAACCCTATTTGTAGCATATCCAGCGCCATTCTCCCCTTTTGGAACAATCTGGTTTGGCAGTGGAACCTTCTCCTCATTTCGCCAGAGATAATCAGGATAATGATTATGCGCATGCGTCTGCGAAAGATAGCCAAAAAAATAATCAAATCCCTGCTTCGTTGGAACCCCCTCATCACCCGGCATACCAAGCCCCCACTTCCCTATTATCGCTGTTTTATACCCTGCGGATTTAAGAAGTTTAGCAATTGTAAAATCCCCGCTTCTAAGCATTTGAGATTTAATGTTCTGCGCCCCGGCGTTTCCACGAACGCGTGTGTGCCCGACGTGCTGACCGGTCATCAGAACACTGCGGCTCGGCGCGCACACTGTTGAACCAGCATAAAACTGCCTGAACATCATCCCCTCGCGCGCAAGCCTGTCTATGTTAGGAGTTTTGATTAATTTCTGCCCGTAGCAACCAATCTCGCCATACCCGAGGTCATCCGCAAGAATGAAAACAATATTTGGCTTTTTTGCGTCTGTCGCTGTTGTCGGGACACAAAACACCCCCGCAAAAATAAAAGCAAAGACAATAATGGAAATTCTTAAAAACGCCATGAACAACATTTAAAACAGTTTTCCCTCTGCTGACAATAAAAATAAAATTCCCTTAAAATGTTATAATACCGTGCGACATGCGCTGAAAATTCTTTCATAATAATGAATCGAAGTTAAGAACCAGAATTTCAGCGAAGTCAAAACGCTGAATCCGCTCAAAAGCGGTATACCAATAATTAGAACAGCAAAATTCCCAATCGCTATAATTACCCACGAAAAAAACTTGCCCTGCGACGAAATATCCGTTTGTTTGGTTTGCAGAACATTTATTGTAAATGTAACGTGAAACGCATACGCGGCACCAAGCAAAAGATGAAATATCGCCCTGAAATTCTGAATCTCCAAAAACACGGAAGCAACCGCATAAATCGCGCATACAAGGATGGCATAAATCGGGAAAAAATACGGCGCTAAATAAGTTATAAAATTACTTTTTGTGACCACAACATGACCTCCCTTTGCCGAAGCCTTAAAACCTTTTACCTTCCCGCCAAACACCACCGTCCAGAACGCGTGAGTCAATTCATGACCGAAAATATACACCCGCATCGGTTTTGGCAACAATGCATAAATTACCAGCCATGCGGCAAAACCAGCAACAATAGGAACCCACACCATGTCCGCTCTTGCCAATGCCTGCGTCAAAAACCAGAGCGTCCTTAATCCTCCAGCGCAAAACGGCAAAAGCAAAATCGCAATTATAAATTTCAAAATTTTAATCTTCATAAACGCTGTTGCGTCGCTTCTGGCTCATCGGCATTTTCCGATTTAAAATTTTCAAATGCAACATTATGCACCCACCAAAACACGCCTGACCGTGATTTCCCCACACACTAACTCATTTTAACCTGCAAGACATTTAATCAGGTAAGGCAGGAATTAAATATTTTCTATTCCTCGATTCTATAAAGATGCGTCTTTGTTCTAAGTATTAAGGCATTGCCAACCACTGCAGCAGATGCCATGAACCCCCCATCGAGTTGATTCGTCCCGATTACTTCAAACTTATCGGATGCAGATATAACAGTTGTTTTCCCCTCTTCACTGAAGAAGTATATTTTGCCGTCCGCAAAAATTGGTGAGGCAGAATAGTTGCCGCCAATTCGTTCTCGCCAACGTTCCTGCCCCGTTTTTGAATCCAGACATGAGGCAATGCCCGAATCGTCAATACCGAACACCAACCCGCCATAAACAATCAAACCAGGTTTTTTCGGGACGTTCCGTTTTACGCCCCATAAGATTTTTAATTGAGTATCTTTAAATGTCGCGGGATTATTAGCGTCAATCACCTCTCCCTTTTTCCCGGGAATGATTGCCAACAACTGTCCGCTCGACCAACCGCTTGTACAATAAATTACCCCGTCTTTGAACAGAGGACGATTGCTTGCCGAATAATTTGAACGTTCCTCCACTCGCCAGATTTCTTCTCCTGTTCGTGCATCGTAAGCATAAATGGCTTTTGAACCCTGGCTTATTAAAGTCGGGATACCATCTATCTCAGCCACGTGTGGTGTTGCAAACGCCTTTCTAAAATCCCCTTCGCTCACGGGTTTGCCGTCTGCCCCGAGGTCTTTATAATCTATTGAACGATTCACCTTCCATACTGTTTTCCCGTTCGTTTTATCAAGCGCCACAAGATATTGAAAATCACTCCCGTCAAAATGCATGATGAGCGTGTCTCTATATAAAATTGGGGACGAACCAGCGCCACGATAGTGGTTGCATTCCAAATCCCTTCGCGTCCATAAAACTTTTCCAGATTTTGTGTCAATGCAAGCGGTTCCAGCCGCCCCAAAAGTTATGTATACCCTCCCCTCTTCAATAACCGGCGTCGGCGAAGCATACGAATTAAACTTGTGTATTGCCTGCGGCTTCTCAACGTCAAACAATTTTATCTCAAAAATTGTTTTCCCGCTGTTTGCGTCTATACAAAGCGCCTCAAGCCGCCTGCCATCCTCATCTGCGGATGAAAGCCATATTTGATTACCCCATACAACGGGCGAAGACCATGCCTTGCCTGCAATTGGCACTTTCCATTTTACATTTTCGCTTTCACTCCATTTTACGGGAATCTTTTTCGAAACCGCTACGCCGTCGCCGCGCGGTCCACGAAATTGCGTCCAGTTAGTCTCCTGCGCCGACAACGCAGGACATAAAACATAACATATAAATGCAACCAGTATTCCGATTAACACATTCATTATAAACCCTTACTTCGTATCTTTTTGCTTAAAAAGTTAAATACAAACATTATTTTTAACAAGAGATAAAAAGGAGCGAATTTGTTTCCTCAGAATTTAAACAATGTGGATAGTTGGGGCTTGAATGTCTTTTCGAGCATGTATCGCAAGGGCAAGAGCCCAGAATCTATCAGCGTGTCCATGTTCATTGCGTTCAGCATCGAAACGCATGTTGCCGGCAACAGACACTGTTCTTTTTAAACTCCGCAGGTCTGATACAATAGCGCGCTCGTCTGGTATTCTTATTCGGCGCGTTTCAAATACAACCTTGAGCGCATACGCAAGATGCTCCTTTATCTGAGCAGTAAAATGAACACCTTCGACTCTGTATGCCCCGAATTGCCTTTTTGCCCGCTCCGTAAATTGAAGCCCCACCCCGTTGCGGTCTATGCAACAACGACGCGTTTGTGGCAATCTCAGCCACTCATACAAAATCTCTTCCTGTTCGGCAAATGAAACTTGTTTAAGAACATCAACATTCCTTGTGTAAAAAACATCACCGCAATATTCAAGCACCCAGATGACAGTGTTGTCGTGCTCTCGCCCAACATCCACACCAATATAAAGTTCAGTGTTTTCGTTCCTAAAATCGGCGGATTGCATCTTCCACTTTTCATTTGCCTGATATTTGCACGAGTCAATAAGCGCAAATCCAAGAAAATCATTCCTATCATCGCATGGAACGCAACAATATTCCTGAAGAAAAGTCTCTTCGTCTGGACAACCTGATTTTATGAAATTGAAATAATCGCCTTCATCCATCTGCTGTCGCGGATCGTCTGGCGGAAGTCTTTGCTGGAGTTTATACAAAAAACCCTGCTTAAGCGCTTCCTCAAGCGACACAGAATGAAGCGAAAATCCCTTTGGATTTCCCTTATATTTTATCTCCTGAATAAGCTGGTTAAAAAAATTCTCGCCCCCTCTATGGGTTGAAAAAATCTCCAGAGAACCTCCCCATGTTATCCCGGGATAAGCAATTGCGTAGAGACGGCGCGGGTCTGGATTCAGGGCAAATTCATCCAGAACACGGTCGCCGCGTTTTCCAGCCTGTGCGTCTGGGTTTGATGATAAAGAGTGTATCCGCCTGCCATTTGCAAACCCAAGCGTGTATGCGTTACCGCGTTTGTCAATAATGACCTCGCAATTAAAGTCGCCAGCCGCAACATTGAGAATTTTCGCAAACGCTCGACAGTCCTCAAGAAACAAACGCGCCTGCATTTCATCGCGACTCGAAACCCATGCGTCAAGCCTTTCCCCGCGTCGACATTTTCTGCGAACAAGACTATACGCTGTAGCCCACGTCCAGCCAATCTGACGCGATTTCTCAGCAATCTTGAGCCGCGAACCGTCGCGCACCCATTTCTCCTGATACGGCAATAACAATTTGTCATTATGCGGTTTTATCTTTGCGCGGCAAATGCGCATATCAAAATCTCCTTATCCACAAATCAGAGTATTTTTATCATCTCCTCAATCTCTTCCAGAGTTTTCTCCGTCAACCCCTCACCCCCCTTCTCAGCCGCATTCTCCGTTCTGGTTTTATCATCGCACGCCAATGCAAGAGACTTTATAGCTTTGACAAGGATTTCAATCTGTTTTGAATCTTTTTCAGGCTCAATCAGACATTCAAACAGCGTTTGTTTTAACAAATAAGCGTTGGCGGCATCCAGCGCTTCTTCTCCGACAAGCGTGTTTTCAACAATTTCAGACGCAATTTGCGCAAAACGCTTTCGCCGCTCCAGATGAAGTCTTGCAGAATGTTTCTTCCACAAACTAACAATTGATTCCGCCGCGATTGCTTGTTTGAACTCCTGTTTGAACAACATTTGCGCGGTTCTTATATCAAGACCATCACAAAGCCATTCCAATAATTTCTCCTCCTGTTCAGGCGCAATCCGCCGCGTCTGCCTCCGCCGTGCACTTTCTGCTTCGTCTCCCGATACATGGTCTTTCATAAGCTCTTAATTGGACAACAATTCCGCTTTCCCATTGTCTGTGAGCCGCCACTTAAGAATGCCATCCAAACCGCGCATTCCAGAAACAAATCTTAACGCCTCAAGCTCCGCCAGCTCCGTACGTAACTCGCTCAGAGTGGCTGGTTCTTCAAGCAAACAATTTACATCCACATGCAGAGATTTTTCTGGCAAAAGCAGCGGATACACATTATCCAGCGCTATTAATATGGACTTTCTCAACGTCATAACTATCCTCCTTTTATATTACTGTGGTTTATGGAAGTCGCTTTAACTCTCCGCGCAGTTCAGCCACAGCGGCGATTAGCCGCTCGCCAAGAGCGTTTATGCGGTCGTTGATTTTTATAGCCCGCTCCTCACCAGCACGCATCAGTGTGTCGCGGTCATTTTTCATCTCCATTCGAATTGTTTCCACCTGAATTTCAAGTTTACCAACGCGTTGACTCAACGCCTGAAAATCCGCACCGAGCGCCGCATTCGGTGGTTGCGGCGGTTTACCGCGCGCCCTGTCGGCAAGTTTTAAAATCCCGTTTAAAAACATCACAAAAAACGCCAGACATCCTACCCATCCGGCAAAATCAACCGACGCTGGAAAATTATTTCCCATAACCCCCTCCCGTCTGTTTGGTCTGAACACAATCCTGCAACAACATTTTGAGATTCAGAATCTCCTCGATGTATCCAACCTCCCTCTGGTCGCGCTCGGCAATATAGCCTTCCGTTGCAATTTTAACGGCTCTTATAGTTTTTAAAACCAACGCCCCCCCGCTATTTGTCGAAATAATTTCGACTTCGTTTGCAAATGCCTGAGCAACTCGTTCGGCGTTCTCTTTAATCCGTATTTCGCATCCCGTCGGCAGTGTTGCAATCACCGCATTGCCGCCGGGGCTGGCTTGAATTGACGGATATATCTTTGCCGTGCCAGCGCAACCGACGAAGCAAAGCATCGGCGCCAGCATCATCGCCCGCATTGCGGGCACGGATAATTTCCCTTTGAATTTTACCCATTTCATAGTGAACTTCCTCCTCTCTCTGTCCCCTGCTTGGATTTATCCTGCGGTTAAGCAGAATCTTAAGCACATCAACCAGATTGCCTAAAAACCAGAACAAAATCTTTAGCATAACTCGTCTGGTTATCTGTGCGCCCCATCCGCAACAGCAGAATCATCACCCCCCTTGACTTGTTCTTCAGGTAACTTTACTCCAGCCCTCAGAAACGCAAACGCTCCAGACCCGAGAAGTCCCCAAACAAAATCGTAGCTTGCTACAACGCCAAGTCCAATCAACGCGGCATACACCGCCCCGGCCACCGCGACCAGGTAGGTCTTCTTTCCTTTTAAAAACTCAAATATCGTTTTCATACACAGAAAAATTTCCACGCCTTTGCCCCCTTTTCATTCTCACCGTGAGAAGTTGATACGATTTTTTAAAATTTAAACCTGTATTATCGTTCGCAACTGCTTGATAAGCCAATTCAAGAACTTTATTGAATTAACCACTCATTGTCGTTAATTTAGAAAAAGTGAATTTAAAATTATTTTTTATAATTTTAGTCGTCGGCTTGTTCTGCGCCGTGCTAAAAGCCGAATCGGCGCGGGTAATAGTAATTTCGCCACATAATGAATCAATAAGGATTGAATTCAAACGCGCGTTCCGCGCATGGCATGAGAAAAATTATAAAATCCCTGCTGAAGTGGAATGGCGCGACGTTGGCGGCACCAGCGATGCCTTAAAATTTGTTGATTCCGAATTTTCAAGAAAACCCGACGGCATTGGAATTGACGTCTTTTTCGGCGGCGGATTGGAACCGTTTCTGTTCCTCGCGGATAAAAAACTCGTTCAGCGATACGACCCGCCCGTAGAAATCATCAGTAAAATCCCCTTAAAAGCCTGTGGCGTGGAAGTTTACGACCCGAACCACTGCTGGTTTGGCGCCGCCCTTTCCAGTTTTGGTATACTCCAGAATACGCTTGTTCAGCGCCTCTGCGAATTGCCGTTCATAAAACGCTGGGAAGATTTATCTGACCCAAAACTTTTTGGATTGATTGGCGTCGGAGACCCGCGAAACAGCGGAACCATGAACACAATGTTCGAAACCATCCTTCAGGCTTACGGCTGGGAACACGGCTGGCAATTAATTACCATGATTGGCGGCAACGCAAAAAAATTCGACCGTATCTCTTCCACAACAGCAAAAGACGTTACACTTGGCGAAACGGTTTATGCTTTTGCAATTGACTTTTACGCATTCACGCAGATTGCAATGGCTGGAAAAGAAAATTTATCCTTTGTCTTGCCAGAAGATTTTACCGCTATAAACCCGGACGGCATCGCAATCTTAAAAGGTGCGCCAAACATTGAAACCGCAAGACGCTTCGTAAATTTTGTCCTTGGCGAAGATGGACAAAAATTATGGTTTCTACCCAAAGGACATCCAGATGGACCGCAACAGTTTTCAATCGAACGAATGTCCGTCAGACCAGACTTCTACAAAAAATATAAAGAAATCAGCAACATCGAATTCTCTCCATTCGACCTTAAGATGGACTTTATTTATGACAATAAAATGGCAAAAACAAGAAGAGATATAATGCCTGCAATGATTGGAGCCCTTATCATTGACACCCATACCGAATTAAAAGAAGCGTGGAAAGCGGTTATAGAGCGCGGGTGCAAAAAAGAAGAATTAAAAATATTAGGCGCCGTACCAATCTCAGAACAAGAAGCCCTAAAACTCGTCGCTTCGGATTGGAAAAATCCTGCCTTCCGCAATAAAATTCAAATCCAATGGCAAATGTGGGCTCAAAAGAAGTACAAAGCGCTCGCTCAGAAAAAGACAAATCCTGACGAAAACACTCTGAACATGAACAAAGACATTTTAAAACAATAATATCAACCATAACGCCCTGAAATGCAGGTAATTATAGAAAACTTATCAAAGAAATTTGGCAATGCGTTTGCCCTGAAAGACATTAATTTGACAATAAATGAACATGAACTGTTTTTCCTTTTAGGTCCATCAGGTTGCGGAAAAACAACCCTTTTAAGAACAATAGCGGGCTTTTATAAACCTGATGATGGAAAAATATTATTCGGTGAAAAAATAATGAACGACGTTTCCCCACACAAACGCAATACAGGAATGGTCTTCCAAAACTACGCCCTCTGGCCTCACATGACAATAGAGGAAAATGTTGCCTACGGACTCCAGGTGCGCGGATTGACCCGGGAAGAAATAAAAAAACGCGTCCATGAGGCACTTTCAATAGTTCAGATGGAAAAATATGCCGAACGAACCCCAAATCAACTCAGCGGCGGACAACAACAACGAATCGCCCTTGCACGGGCGCTGGTAATAAAACCTGATGTCCTTTTGCTTGATGAACCACTTTCAAACTTAGACGCCAGACTGCGTCTGGAAATGCGCACCGAAATCCGAAGAATCCACGACCAAACAAAAATTACCACAATCTATGTAACGCATGACCAAAAAGAAGCTCTATCTTTAGCAGATAGAATTGCTCTTTTGCGCGATGGTCAAATCGAACAAGTAGGAGACCCTCGAACGATTTACCGCGCTCCGCTGTCTAAATTCGGAGCGGACTTTATCGGCGAAATTAACTGGTTGAAAGGCAAAATTGTGGAAGTTATTGACTCGCAATATACTGTGCAAACACAACACGGGGTATTCAAAGCAGAGCCCCAGAACAAGGTTTCCACAGATAAAGAAGTCTGGTTAGGCTTTAGACCAGAAGCGGTTGAAATCAAAGATGAAAACTTTAACTCATTAAACACTGTGATTGAAGATGTTACATACCTCGGAGAAATAGAACAATATACCTTGCGCGTTTCTGAAAACGTCGCCATTAAAGCTTTTGAACAGAATCCTTTTGAAATCCGAAAACGCGGCGAAAAGTTAAAAATCCATGTAAGACCAATCAATATCCTGCTTTACAAAGCAGACTAAAAAACTTTGTATGTAACTTTATTGTCTTGTTTATATATAAATAATGTATATGCTTTGAGTCGAGAGGTATTTAAATATGGCAAATAATGCGAAACTAAAAACAAAGAAACCTCAGAAAAAAACAACCTCCAGAGCGGCAAAAATACGAACAGGCAAGAAAAAAACAAAAAAACACGCATTAACTAAGAAAAAAATTAGCGAAAAACCAGATGCGGATGTTAATAAACAACCATCTGAACTTGCCGAAAAAGATGAGTATGATGCTGTAGCTGAGGAATCTCTTTTAACTCAGGAAAATTTGACAAGCCATGACGCTTCGGAAAAAACACAACCAGAAGTGCCAAGGGATGATAACGTCGACATTTTAGCCGACACTCAGAGCGATTACGACGAAAACACAGCAATAAAACTCTACCTCCAGGAAATTGGACAAGTCGGTTTGCTGAGCCCAGAAGAAGAAGTAGAACTGGCAAAACGCATAAAAGCTGGCGACAAAGAAGCGCGTGAACGAATGATTAAGGCAAACCTGCGACTTGTTGTAAAAATTGCCCGCGATTACGAAAACTACGGATTACCATTGCTGGACTTGATTAGCGAAGGCAACATTGGATTAATGAAAGCTGTAGAGCGCTTCGACCCATCAAAAGGAGGTAAACTTTCCACATATGCCTCCTGGTGGATTAAACAAGCCATCAAACGCGCCCTCGCCAATCAATCTAAAACCATCCGCCTCCCTGTTCACCTTGTGGACAAAATCGCAAAAATGCGTCGTGCCGCAATCAAACTCCAGGAAATACTCGGACGCGAACCAACAGATGAAGAAATAGCCGAAGAACTTAAAATCCCGGTCTCCCGCGTCACCCAGATGCGGACAGTTTCAATAAGACCAACATCGCTCGACGCTCCAATTGGCGACGAAGATTCAAACAATTTCTCCGAAATAATAGCGGACGAAGGCGCCACAACACCCTACCAACAACTCGAAGACCAAACATTCACAAGCATGCTCTCCGAACTAATTAAGGAACTCGATGAACGCGAAGCAACAATCCTTAAATATAGATTCGGTCTGGACGGCGGCGGCGAGAAAACACTCGAAGAAGTGGGCGCCAGATTTGGCGTAACCCGCGAACGCGTTCGCCAGATTCAAAACGCCGCCCTTAGAAAATTACGCAAAATGATAGAAAGAATTGAAAAGGGAAAAAACGCCAGAGAGAATGAAAATATATGACGTTTGATAAGAAAAAAATAACCCGGGACGACATTAAAAACGCCATAAGAAACATCCCCGACTTTCCGCAACCTGGCATTCAATTTAAAGACATTACGCCAGTGCTCGGCAATTATGACCTTTTCAACGCCGCTATTAAATTTATGCGCGAAGGATTCAACCCTGGCGACGTTGACGTCGTCGTGGGCATTGACGCCCGCGGCTTCATCTTCGCCGCCGCAATCGCTTTAGAACTTAAAGTGGGAATGGTTCCCGTTCGCAAAAAAGGAAAACTCCCGTTCATAACAATAGAACAAAGCTACGAACTTGAATACGGCTCCAACACCATAGCAGTCCATGTAGATGCCTTTAAACCCGGAAACAAAGTCCTGTTAGTTGATGACTTGCTTGCCACTGGTGGCACAGCCGCCGCTGCCGCTGAACTTGTCAAAAAAGCAGGAGGCTCAGTCGTCGGCGTCCGCTTCCTCATAGAACTGAGCTTTCTCAACGGCAGAGAAAAACTCAACGGCTTGCCAGTAGACTCCGTCGTCATCTTCTAATTGCGCCATAAATGAAAAAAGAAGCACGTCTCCACGAAAACAACCAATCCCAAAAACTAAACTACCGCCTCCATACAAAAATTTTTCACGTCCAGGACTACAACCTCGACCTCACCCTCGACTCAGGACAAACCTTTCGCTGGCAAAAAATAAACGGCGGATGGGAAGGCGTCGTCTCAAAAAAATGGGTAAGACTTGAACACCATCCAGAAGGTCTAAAAGCCGCAGTCTGCGAAAAAATAAACAACTGGACGTGGCTCGAAGACTACCTCCAGATAAAAGCGGATATCAAAAAAATCATCCATTCCTTTCCCGAAGATGAACACATGAACCAGGCTATTAAAACCTGCCGCGGCTTGCGCATAGTCAAACAAGAACCATGGGAATGCCTGGCAACATTCCTCATGTCTTCCTCCAAACAAATTGTCCAGATAAAACAAATTATCCACAACCTTTGTGAACAATTTGGAGAACCAATATCCTCGCCAAATCCCGCCCTCCAGCGCGCGTTCCCGGAACCAACCGCAATTGCCGCGGCAAGCGAAACAGAACTCCGCGCCTGTAAAATGGGCTTTCGCGCCACATACCTTAAAAACACAGCTCAAATAATTTCAGACTCAAAAATAAACCTGAGCGAACTAACGCGCCTCCCTCTTGAACAAGCAAGAAATAATCTCCTATCATTGCCCGGCGTGGGACCAAAAATCGCAAACTGCGTTTTACTATTCTCGCTCGGTTTTATGCGTGCTTTCCCCGTGGACGTATGGGTAAAAAAAGTCCTTCAAACCTGCTATAACAAACCAGAAACACTAAGCAAAATTGAAATCGAAAAATTCATAGACGGATATTTTGGCGAATACGCCGGCTACGCCCAACAATACCTCTTCCACTTTATAAGAATAAAAAACAACCGCGTTAAAATATAAGACCATTTTTGAATGAATAAGAGAATTCAGCTCGGGAAGACTTAATTTTTTCAATAGAAATTGAATTAAAATACACACCCGCCAGAAAAAGAGTAAGACCGTCACTACCTACATCAATCTAATACTTTAAATTTTTAACTTGATAACAAACATCGTCAAATCTACTCTAATTTTAGAATAACCACTATGTATACGAACAAAACACTTTGGACTATTCATGTTCTAATTCTCGGTGTGTATAAACAAAAATCATATCCTGATAAATATACTTTTCCATTATACAACTGAGCAAAGAAACGTAATAAAAAATACAGTTTACCCCCGTTCCCGTTAAAAATAGTTACATCACATTGGACATAGAAAAAATAAATGTGACAAAATTTCATATTGTCCAGAATGAAAATATACATCCCCAATCGCAGACACACTCTTAAGAAAATTCACTGGATAAAGTTCTAAATTTAAAAGGAAAAAACGCCCATATCCCTCCTGCAAAAAATATGAACTACATGAACCTGTGAAAATTGCCAGCACAGACATATTTGTTAAAACAGATTTTACCGCAGAGATTTTTATGTGGTTACCTGCGAGTTCATCACATCCTTTGTAATTACATCCCCCCTCTGTGGTTCTCTGCGCCTTCTCCGCGTTTCTATGCGGTTAAATTCCACTACCTCTGCAATTAAGTAATTTTAATTTTCAAATTGTTGTTTATCACTTTTTCTCCACCGAAGAACAAATTTTCTATTTATAAATTCTATAGCAAAATCAAACCAATAAATTTTATTTTGGATATAATTATTCGGATACTTAAACGGTGGTTTACCTTAAATCAACCCTCGCCAGCAACATGTATTATCAAATTCAAGATAACTCTGGCCGAATCAGACTCAAGATCAACTTTGGATTCTTTAACTTTTGGATTTCACATAAAAAACATCTCTTCTACAGTCTTTTGGTGTGATAACCGCTGTCGATGGAATTAATAGAACACCCTCCACCGAAGATGTTGCAAGATGTAAAAGACCCGGTGCAAGGCGGTTCCAATGATTATCCAGATATTCGTGTCCGCGAATTAATACCTGATTTTGTTTACCGGGAAACAAATTCCATTCTTGAATATTGGGAGCACAATTTAAAAATCATTAATAAAAAATGGCTCCAGAGACAGGACTCGAACCTGTAACCCGCCGGTTAACAGCCGGCTGCTCTACCATTGAGCTACTCTGGAACCAGAGCAGTTTAAAATTAGCAACTTTTCACCCGTTCGTCAATACCCCAAAAATAAATTTTTCAACAAAATTTTATCCACATAAAGTTAATTAGCTGCGAACATGTGGAATACATTTTCAACAATAATTGAATCTGCTCGCATAATGCCGCATGCCACAATCTTCTTTTAAATCATCCACGTGGCATCCGCGAAGACACAAGTTCCCGTAACATCTTTCGCGTTGAAATGAAATAAACCCTTCCCCTTTCCGCGACATTAAAAGAACTACTCTCGCGGTTATACAAAAACACCCACCGCAGAAAAGTCATGAAACGCCTCCCACCCGATCAATTATAGCCACAAAAAATCATCGCCAGAGATACCCAAAAAAACTCCAATATTAAAAATATTCGATTAAAAAGGATTTCAAATTAATATTGACTCAAAAGAAAACTCAGGTGGCAATTAATAATGTTTTATATTACGTATAAATATTAAAAACCTTGATGACTTTGTGCTTAAAAATATTATTAACCAAAACTGGAAAGGTCTGGCTCCTGCCCGACCAATTCTCGGGGATGACTCTGCTCCCGCAAAACCGAAAACTCACACTAACTGGAGCGCACCCCCAAAAAAATCAAACAACATGAACCACGTCCATAAATAAAAGAGAAACCCCTGAATCCATTTTTAAAAATATGAACTTCGAATTTGCGACCCCAACGCGCATTGTATTCGGATGCGGCTCAATACAAACCGCCGCAGAATATATTAACGCAAATGCCTTATGTCTCCTCGCGATTGTCGGGAAAAACCCGTCACGCTTCGAACCGTTTTTCAACAAAATAAACCCTACCATAAAAACAATCTTCTATACAATTAACGGCGAACCGACCATCGAACTCGTCGAACAGGGCGTCCAGATTGCCCGCCAGCACAAATGCGACATGGTCGCTGGCATCGGCGGCGGAAGTGTTATTGATGCCGCCAAAGCAATCTCCGCACTCATCACGAACAGCGGAAAACTCATTGATTATCTGGAAGTCATCGGACACGGCAAACCACTCGAAAAACCAGCCATCCCATATATTGCAATCCCCACAACCGCTGGAACAGGCGCCGAAGTAACAAAAAACGCTGTCATCACTTCAACGAACTATAACGTTAAAGCAAGCCTCCGCCACCAGTTTTTATACCCAAAACTGGCGGTTGTTGACCCTGAACTCACAATTTCCGCCCCACCTGAACTTACCGCCTCAACCGGTTTGGACGCCCTTACTCAACTTATCGAACCGTTTATCAGCGCAAAATCAAACCCTTTGACAGACGCACTTTGCATCGAGGGACTTAAACGAATTGCGCGCTCGTTAAAACGCGCATTCGAAAACGGAAAAGACCTTTCTGCCCGAACAGACATGGCGCTGGCAAGCCTTTTTAGCGGCATGGCGCTCGCAAACGCTGGTCTTGGCGCAGTTCACGGTTTTGCCGCCCCAATCGGCGGTAGTTTCCCCGCCCCGCACGGTGCCGTTTGCGCCGCCCTACTCCCCCCGGTCATGCAAGTAAACCTGAAAGCCTTAAAAGAAAGAACCCCACAATCCCATACACTGGAAAAAATTCAGACAATTGCCCGAATTCTCACAAACAATCCAAATGCTGTTTACGAAGACGCAATTCACTGGCTTTCCGACACTTGTAAATACTTGAAAATTAAAAAACTCGGCGAACTCGGCATAAAACAATCAGACTTCCCATCCATCATCGAAAAAGCAAAAAAGGCAAGCAGTATGAAAGGCAATCCAATCCAACTCACCGACGAGGAATTAAAAGAAATTCTCCTGCTTGCAACATAATCCATTGCCTCCACCGCCCTGATTTATATTTACAAAACACACCATGGTTGATAACATTCCCAGAGGTTTACAATGAAAATCACGCTTTTCATACCATGTTACATAGACCTTTTTTACCCGCAGGTGGGCATAAGCATTGTTCGGATTTTTGAAAAACTGGGACATCAGGTTGAATGTCCCGAGGCGCCCGCATGTTGCGGACAACCCGCCTTCAACACCGGCTACTGGGAAGAAAGCAAAGACACCGCCGTAAAGGTTCTAGAACAACTTCGCAACGCAGAAGTAGTTGTGATTCCCTCAGGCTCGTGCGGGGCAATGATGAAAGTGTTTTACCCGGAACTTTTCGAAGACACCAAATACCAGGAACTCGCAAAATCTGTCTCCTCGCGGTGCTACGAATTTACTTCATTTCTTGTCAACAGACTTGGCGTAACAGACCTCGGCGCACGGTTCCCACATAAAGTCACTTTCCACGACGGATGCCACGGACTACGCGAACTTAACAACAAACTTCCGCCCCGAGCCCTTCTCTCAAAAGTCAGAGGTCTTGAACTTATAGAAATGACCGCGGCAGAAAAATGTTGCGGATTTGGTGGAACTTTTTCCGCCAAGTTCCCCATGATTTCCACGGCAATGGGCGAAACAAAATGCGCCTCGGCTTTAGAGACCGGCGCCGAATATATTGCTTCGTGCGATTCGAGTTGCCTCATGCACCTGCAGGGACTTATTACTCGACAAAATAAAAACATCAAAACCATTCACATTGCCGAAATCCTTACTCAACAATGAACCCAATAGCGTTGAATTTTAAAAAGCAAGCAACTGCCTCGGTGGCGGATGAAAACCGAAGACGCCTCGTGTTGAACGCACTCGGCAAATTCGAGATGAAGCGGGACGAAAAAGTCGCCCAATTTCAGAACTGGCAGGAAGGACGCAATCTTGCCGCCAGTTTGAAATGGGAGGCACTGGAAAATCTGGCTCAAAACATTGAACTTCTGGCGAAAAACCTCCAGAAAAACGGCGCAAAAGTCCACTGGGCGGCAACCGCAGAGGAGGCAAGAAACATAATTGCCGGCATCGCAAAAGAAAAAAACGCAAAACTAATAGTAAAATCCAAGGCGATGACCGCCGAAGAAATCCATCTTAACGACGCGCTGGAAAAACAGGGCTTTGAAGTGATTGAGACCGACCTTGGCGAGTTCATTGTTCAATTGCGTAAAGAGCCGCCGTATCATATCGTTTTTCCCGCAATGCACCTGACCCGCTACGAAATAAGCGACCTGTTTGCCGAAAAACTACAAAGCCAACCAACAGACAAAGCGGAAGAACTCACAATGATTGCGCGCAAAGTATTGCGGGACAAATATGTGCGTGCAGACATCGGAATCACAGGCGGCAACTTTGCCGTTGCCGAACTCGGCGCAATTTCAATCACAGAAAACGAAGGAAACGCAAGACTCACAGCGGCTCTGCCGCGTGTAATGATAACACTCATCGGGATTGAAAAAATAATCCCCAGACTCGAAGACCTTGCCCTCTTCCTGCCCATGCTCGCCACAGCCGGCGCCGCCCAGACAATCAGCGGATACAACACACTCTATTCTGGCCCAAGAAAATCCGATGAAGCAGATGGACCAGAAGAATACCACGTCGTTCTGCTGGACAACGGCAGAACTGAACTACTGGCTGACCCGGTCGAACGCGACGCCCTCCGCTGCATCCGTTGCGGCGCCTGTCTTAACGTTTGTCCAATTTACAGAACAATTGGTGGACACGCCTACGGAACCACTTATTGCGGACCAATTGGCGCCGTCATCACACCACCAATGCGGGGAATCAAAGACTGGCAACACCTCTCATACGCATCCAGCCTTTGCGGCGCATGCTCTGAAATTTGTCCGGTAAAAATCAACCTCCACCACCACCTGCTCAAAAACCGCAAAATTGCGGCAAATAAAACGCCTGTGTGGTGGCAAAAAATTGGATTCAAAGCGCTTGCAAAAATCGCAAACTGTCCCACCCTGTGGTCAATAATTACCAAACTTGGCAGAATTGGACAAAAACTGCACCCGCTCGTAAAAGGCACAAAACTTGACCCAGCATACGCCTGGACAAACAAAAGAGACCTGCCCCCAATAGCAAAACAAACTTTCAAAGAATGGTGGAGAACACAAAAATGAACGACAAAACCACAATTTTAACCCTCATCCAGCAGGCTTTGAAAACGCCGACAAAGGCCGAAACTGCTGAACTGCGAAAGAAAATCACTGACTCGGACAAGCCACTCGCCGACCGAATAAACGCCGTCCTCCCCAAAACCGGTTCAACTTTTGAAGAAAACATTGCGCTTTTTAAAAAAAACGCCGATGAACTGAAAGCCGATTTTTACCCTGTTAAATCGCTGGACGAAATCATTGAAAATTTGAAAACAATTGCGGAGACCGAAGGCTGGAAAAAAATTGCCACGCATGGAAATGGCGATTTAAAGACAATCTCAGACCGACTTGGACTTCCAGCCATCTACACAGATAAAAAATACGACGTCCATGAACTCGAAAAATGCGACGCCTCAATAACACTCTGCGACGCCCTTGTTGCCCAGACCGGCAGCGTCATCGTCACCAGCCGAACAAACAAAGGCAGGGCAATCAGCGTCCTTCCACCGCATCACATCGTGATTGCATTTAAAGACCAACTAATCCCATCCCTCCCCGAAGCGTTCGCATTCTTAAAGAAAAAATACGGTGGCGACCTCCCAAGCATGGCCTCCATCATCACAGGACCCAGCAGAACAGGCGATATTGAGCGAATCCTCGTCCTTGGCGCCCACGGCCCAAAAAAACTGACAATATATCTGGTAATTTAGAAAAAAAGCATCTTAGAATTACAGAACCACAAATAAAAAAACACGTTAATTCATCTATCTAACTATACAGATAAATCTACTCATATTAGCAAATTCAAGGTCTGCATAATCCAATTCCCGGTTGATTCGGAACAATTGGAGTATTGCAACCTGCGGCGGAATATTGCAAACTTATAGCGCATGAGTAAAAGGTTTTACATAACAACGGCTATTGATTATGTCAACGGAGAGCCCCACCTTGGCCACGCGTACGAAAAAGTAATAACAGATGTAATCGCGCGGGCGCGGCGAAGTCTTGGGTTCGAAGTCTTCTACTTAACAGGCACAGATGAGCATGGTCAAAAAGTTCAACAGGCGGCAACGGCGGAAAACAAATCCCCCAAAGATTACTGCGATGACCTTGCGGTAATTTGGAAAAACTTTGCAAAAAAATTGAATCTTTCAAACGACGACTTTATTCGCACAACCGACGAACGCCACAAAAAAATTGTGTCCGCTTTCCTCTCAAAACTTTACAACGAAGGACACTTTTACAAAGCCGCATATAAAGGTTTTTATTCAACAAAAGAAGAAACATTTTTAACAGAAAAAGACCGTCGCCCTGATGGCACATTCGACCCATCGTATGGAGAAGTCATTGAACTTCAAGAGGATAATTATTACTTCAAACTTAGTCCGCACCAGCGCTGGCTCATTGAATACATCGAAACGCACCCGAATTTTATCTATCCCGATTATCGAAGAAACGAGGTGCTCGGCTTTCTAAAAAACAACACACTTGAAGACCTCTGCATCAGCCGTCCAGTTAACCGTTTAAACTGGGGAATTCCACTACCATTCGATAAAAACTTTGTCACCTACGTCTGGTTTGACGCACTCTCAAACTACATCACATGTCCGGCTTCGCACGGGGATGCCACTATCCTCAAAGCCGCTGGACTTGCCAGTAATTGTGGAACAACAGAAGAAATTGAACTCTGGCCAGCAGATGCTCACGTTATCGGTAAAGATATAATTAAATTCCACGCCGTTTACTGGCCTATAATGTTAAAGGCAATGGGATTACCTCTGCCAGAACAAATCCTTGTCCACGGCTGGTGGCAGAAAGATTATCAAAAAATGAGCAAGAGCACCGGAAATGTAGTTAACCCCATCGCAGTTATTGATGAATGGGGAACAGACGCTTTTAGATACTACGTAGTGCGCGAACTGGACATTGGACCGGATGGAAACTGGACAGACACAGGTTTCTCTGCGCGCTATAATGCCGAACTTGCAAACGGACTTGGCAACCTTATAAATCGTTCATTATCAATGCTTAAACGATATCGAAAGGGAATTGTACCATCCCGCGCGAACGACCTCGAACAAGAAACAATGCATAATGTGGAGAAAATCAAACAATCCTTGCTCCAGCATAAACTTCAAGATGCCCTCATTTCTATCTGGGACATAATAACAAAAGCAAATCAATACATTGACCATACGGCTCCGTTTAAGATTGCAAAAGACCCGTCTCAAGCATCGAGATTGGACCAGATTTTATATACGCTTGTGGAAGAAGCGCGCATACTCGCTGTGTTGCTATATCCATTTTTGCCCGATACAGCCTCTGCCATATACAGGCAACTCAATTTAGAAGGAAAACCAGAACGACTCGAAATGGCACTCTGGGGCGGAATGGAACCAGGACACACCGTCGGCGAACAGTTCCCTCTTTTCCCCAAAAAAGAGGGGAAGTAAATAAATTAATCAGCAAGACTTGATTTTCATAGTAGCACAATACATGCTAAAAAACGGTTTTAGAGTAAGAAATACAGTCGTTTGCAAAGACTGTACTCAGTTTAATTGTTTGACAATCAATTAATTAGCGTGTTTTGAATGTGTGTTCTGGCTGTAATCCTGTTGTTGGGACAGTCCCGATGAGGTTTTAAAATGTTACTATCATTGCGGATAAAAAACCTTGCAATTGTGGAGGATGCGACGCTCGAGTTTTCTCCTGGATTCAACGCAATCACGGGAGAAACAGGCGCCGGCAAATCAATAATAATTGGCGCCCTTTCGTTTTTGCTTGGAGAAAGAGCCGACCGAGGCATGATAAGGAGTGGGGTGGACTCATGTGTGGTGGAGGCGGAATTCGATATCAAAAAGATATCAAAAGAGATTAATCAGTTATTGGAGACCTATGGGGTTGAAAAAAACAATGATAGTATATTGATATTAAAAAGGGTTCTCAGCGGGACGGGTTCCACGCGTCAATTTGTAAATGGTTCTGCTGTAACGGTTTCTGTTCTTAAGTCACTTGGGGATTTGCTTGTAGATATTCATGGACCGCATGATCATCAATCGTTGTTGAGTTCAAGCTGTCAGATTGAACTTCTGGATTCGTCCGGGAATCTGAATGAGATTCGTGTTAAATATGCGGAGCTCGTGGAAGAGTATCGGAAAATAAATCAGGAAATTCAGTCGTTGGTTATTGATGAGCAAACATTTATGCGGCAACTCGATATGTTGCAATATCAGGTTAATGAAATAACAGCCGCACGATTAAAGGAGGGGGAGGATGAGGAGCTTGAACAGGAGTATAATCGAGCCAGGAACTCTGCTGTGCTGGCGCAACTTTGCGCATCTTTGCAGGAGGCGCTTGTTGAGTCTGAAGATAGTGTGGTCAACCGTTTAAGTGTTGTGGGGCGGATGGTGAATGAGATGCAGAAATATGACCCGAGTGTTTCAGAGTTAATTAATGAGCAACATGTGTTGATAGAGCAGACGCAGGAGTTTGCGTCAAAGGTTAGCAGGTATGCGGATAGGATTGAGGTTGATGAAGCGAGGTTGGCTTCGATTGAACAAAGGTTAGATTTGATTAATTCGCTTAAGCGGAAGTATGGTCCACGGCTTTCGGATGTTATTGCGTTCGGGAAGGAGTCTGAGGAGAAGTTGAACAAGCTGAGGGGGAGGAGTGAGGAGCTGGAGAGGTTGAGCAGTGAGCAGGAGAAGGTTAAGGGTCAGTTGTTGAATGTTGGACGCGAATTGTCCAGGATGCGGCGGAAGTGCGCTCCTGAGCTTGAGAAGAGTGTGGTGGCGAATCTTAATGAACTTGGTTTTAGGCAATCCGTATTTAAGGTAAGTTTTGAATATAAGGAGGCTGATTTTAAGGATGTTCCGTCTGTTTATGGTTTTGATAAAGTTGAATTTATGTTTTCGCCCAATCCCGGGGAGGTGCTTCGTCCGCTTCGGCAGATAGCGTCTTCTGGTGAGCTTGCGCGTGTGATGCTTGCGATTAAGGCTGTTCTTGCGGAACATGATAGGATTCCGGTTCTTGTTTTTGATGAGGTTGATGCCAATATAGGGGGCGAGACCGCTGTGGTTGTTGGTGAAAAGATGAGACAGATTGGCAGGCAAAGGCAGGTGTTATGCATTACTCATCTTGCTTCTGTTGCGGCGGCGGCGGCGGCGCATTATCTTGTGAGGAAGGATGTTGTGAATGGGCGAACATTTGCATTGGTCGAGTCGTTGGATGGGGAGGCGCGGGTTAGTGAGCTTGCGCGGATGCTTGGTGGGCGTTTTGAGACGGCGGTTCAACACGCAAAAGCGTTGCTAAAAAAACGCAATTGATTAATAATTTACTTGCCAAATTGAATTTAATGGTTATCTTTTTGTGTTTTTATGAAAGAGAACATACATCCGAAGTATGTTGATGCGGAAATAAGGTGCGCATGCGGAAACGTAATAAAGACGCGTTCGACAAAGCCGACGATTATTGTTGGTATTTGCAACGCGTGTCATCCGTTTTATACCGGACAGCAAAAGCTGGTGGATACCGCAGGGCGTATAGATAAATTCCAGCAGAGACTTGCCAAGACACAGGCGGCACAGGCGGCTATTGCTACTCAGAAGAAGAAGAAGAAGTAGCGAATTGCTGTTTGGCTTGATTCAGGGTTTGACTGCGAGGAGTGATGCTTTGCAGTTAAACTCTGTTTGTGTTTTTTTATTAACCGATTTTTAGCCTTACATGTTGGCTAATGAGGTGTTTATTATTCCTGTTGTTTGAACTGTTGGAATGGGTGTTCTGTTGATTGGGTAGCGGTGGGTATTGTCCGCACAATATGGATTTGAATTTAAATGGAATTTAATCTAATACCATATATTGAGAAGGCGACAGCGCGTTTTAAGGAGCTGGAGAACGCGCTTGCAGACCCTGCGGTTTTCAATAATCCGCAAAAAATGTCTGAGCTTTCGAAGGAGTATAATCGATTGAGGGAATTGGTGGAGGTTGCTGGAAGGTATCAGAAGGCGCTGTGTGAGCTTGAGGAAAATAAGAGGTTAATTGAATCTGGCGAGACTGATCCCGAGCTTAAGGAGATGGCGAGGGAGGAGGTGGAGCGGTTGGAAAAAGAGTCCAAAGGTCTCTATGATAGTGTTTTGATGAGGATTTTGCCGGATGAGCCGTCTGATGCGCGCAATGCGATAGTGGAAATTCGCGCTGGCGCTGGTGGTCAGGAGTCTGCATTGTTTGCGGCTGATTTGTTTAGAATGTATACCCGTTATGCTGAGGAGCGCGGGTGGAAGACCGAGGTTTTGAGTTCAAGTCCGTCTGATTTAGGTGGTTTTAAGGAAGTTATATTTAGTGTTAACGGGACAGATGTGTTTAAGCGATTGAAGTTTGAGAGCGGTGTTCATCGTGTTCAGCGCGTGCCTGTTACTGAAGCTTCCGGGAGGATACACACGAGTACGGCAACTGTGGCAATTTTGCCTGAAGCTGAGGAGGTGGATATAGAGATAAGACCTGAGGATCTTGAAATTACTGTTTGTCGGGCGTCTGGTCCTGGTGGACAAGGGGTTAACACGACGGATAGTGCTGTTCAGATTGTTCATAAGCCGACTGGTATGATTGTTCGATGTGCGGATGAGCGTTCCCAGCAGAAGAACAAGGCGAAGGCGCTGAAGGTTCTCAGGACAAGGTTGTTAAATGCCAAGGTTGCTGAAGAAAATGCTAAGTATGCGGCTCAGAGGCGGGCGCAGGTGGGTACGGGGGAACGGAATGAGAGGATACGGACTTATAATTTTCCGCAGAATCGTGTTACTGACCACAGGATTGAGTTGACGATTTATAATCTCGGGGCGTTCATGGATGGTGACCTTGATACAATTATTGAGCCATTGATGTTAAACGACCTTCAGGAGCGTTTGCGTTCTATGTGATATGAATTTCAGATTTTGCAGTTGATTGATAGTGGATTGGATTGAGCGGGTTGGGATACAGGGGTGTTTTGGGGAATGTGGTTCAATAGATGGGATTTTGTCAAACTCCGCAATGTGGAGAGTTGTTGTGGCATTGAATATTCTAAGGGATTTTTCTATAGATGATATCATCAGCTGAGGCTGGTTTATTTGATGGTATTTAGGTTTTTTGTGTTGTTTATCAGTTTTTTATGTTTGAGGAGGGTATGCGAGGATAAATCTATGATGTTTTAAATCCGGGGTTTGTTTTATTCTTGGGTTATGGTGGTGAAATAGTAGGGGTGCAAAGTTTGGGTTATGGGGTTTCTGTGAATGTGTCTGGTAGGTGTTTGTTGTGGTGTTTATAGGGTGTTGTTTCGATTTTGTTTTGGAGGAT
>JAOADO010000081.1 GCA_026417275.1 Verrucomicrobiia bacterium | reverse complement strand
AGCCTGAACAGATTTTTTGTAATCATCACCAGCATGATATTGTATGTTGATATCTATCATGCATCGTATCCGAGCACAGGTGCCAGCCACCGTTCAGCTTCTTGTAAACTTATTCCCTTTCGTTTGGCATAATCCTCAACCTGATCTCTTTCGATTTTGCCTAATCCAAAATATTTAGATTGAGGATGAGAGAAATACATACCACTTACTGATGAAGCCGGCCACATGGCGTAGTTTTCTGTAAGTGTGATGCCTATTTTTTCCTGTGCCTTTAATATTTCAAATATGGTTTTCTTCTCCGTGTGGTCTGGACAGGCAGGATAACCCGGAGCCGGACGTATACCCGTGTATTCTTCATTAATCAATTGTTCGTTGGTATATTTCTCATTCGGTGCATATCCCCAAAATTCCTTGCGCACTATTTCGTGCAAATGTTCGGCAAAGGCTTCGGCAAGCCTGTCGGCAAGGGCTTTTACCATTATGCTGTTGTAGTCGTCGTGTTGTTTTTCATATTGTTCGGCAAGAATTTCAGCGCCGAAGATACCCACGGCAAACAGGCCCAAATAATCCTTGAGCTTGGATTCGGGAGGTGCAATAAAATCGGCTAGTGCTATGTTAGGAACATTTTTACCTTTCACGCCTTGCTGGCGTAATGTGTGCAGCACAGCAAGAGTCTTTTTTCGTGAATCATCAACAAACAATTCAATGTCGTCGTCCCCTTTTCTGAGGGCAGGATAAAAGCCCACAACTGCTTTAGCTGTAAACAACTTGTTTTGGACAATGTGTTGCAACATTTTTTTTGCGTCATCATACAGGCGTCGTGCTTCCTCTCCTACCACGGCATCGTTGAGTATGGCAGGAAATTTTCCGGAAAGCTCCCAGGATTGAAAGAAAGGTGTCCAGTCTATATATGCAGTCAGAACGTGTAAGGGGAAATCATATGCATATTTA
>JAOADO010000080.1 GCA_026417275.1 Verrucomicrobiia bacterium | reverse complement strand
ATATTTGCTCAAGAAGGAGGTAAAAGTATGAGTTTTCAAATTAAAAGTTCTGCATTTGAAGATGGTAAACCAATCCCGGTAAAATACACAGGGCAGGGCAAGGATGTTTCACCACCGCTGGAATGGTTGAACGCGCCAGTGGGGACAAAGAGTTTTGCATTAATTAACGATGACCCGGACGCGCCTGTCGGCACCTGGGTTCACTGGGTCATTTACGACATTCCTGCAAATGTCACGAAACTTCCGGAAGGTGTTCCAGCCAGAGAAACACTGACTGATGGCTCAAAGCAGGGCTTGAACGACTGGGGACGGGTTGGCTACGGTGGTCCGATGCCACCACCGGGCAAGCCGCATCGCTATTTCTTTAAACTCTACGCCCTTGACACTGTGTTAAATCTGAAACCCCGCGCTACGAAAGCCGATTTGCTAAAGGCAATGCAGGGACACATCCTCGCGCAGGCGGAGTTAATGGGCACGTATCAGAGAAAATAATTTTTAATCACTTCTCGCGAGTGCTCCATTAATTACTGGCAAAACACGTCCGTAAAGAACACGGTGTCTGTATTTTGTGCAGGCAGAGGTCTTCTAATATTGACGCTTTTTTTAAGCCTGCAATAATCAGTTTTATATTTTTTGGATATTTTCACGGACATCTGCCGGGATGGCGGTGTTCGGTTGTTATGAAGGAGATTTGTGCTGGCAAGTTGTTTGTAATCAGGGACTTATAAATAAAGAAATGAATGAAACACCGCAATTTCTGGTAACCCTGCCATGGGCAATGGCGGAGGGTTTTGCTGAACAGGAAAAAAAACCGCTACCGAAATGGCTTGGAATTTCTGACCCTCATGAAGGACATATCGGTTCAGGGGGGGCAAGTTGCCGGGCGCTTTATATAGCCTGGTTAAAAACCGGTGGCGGTGCGGACTTTTTCACATGGTTGAACCGGGGAAGAAAAGTGGTAATTCATGGAGGGGGTTTGAGCAGGCGATTGCTCTCATATTCCGCTGTTGGTAAGCCGCTTATGCC
>JAOADO010000079.1 GCA_026417275.1 Verrucomicrobiia bacterium | reverse complement strand
GCATTAAGTCCTCCCCCTGTGTAATCCATGTAAAAGTCTGTGCCTGAATCCCTTGAAAACCCGTTTGTCAGTGTAAAACCAATCAACGTTCCTGCGCTAATGTAAACGCAACGCACTGCCGATGAACCAATTGGTCCTTGTCCTTTGATAATTGTAGCTTCTGGGCCGTTAACACTCTGTACCGTAATTTTTTTCTCGATTACAACGCGGTTTAAGCTACTTCCAATTGAAGCAGTTCGTCCGCCAGTCTCGTAAACGCCATTTGTAACGAGCACGGTATCTCCTGTTGCGGCAGTATCAATCGCCTGTTGAATTGTGCGAAACGCGGTCGTCCAATTTGTCCCGGGTCCATTGTAACTGCTTGCAGTCCAAACATAATATGTAGCAGGATAAATTGGAATAATTGACAGGAATAATGCGATGACCGAGATTAAATATTTTTTAATTTTCATCTTTGTTTTAAATTTTAGTCAAATTAGACATCTCTCCCCACCATCCATCACATAATATAGTAGAATGGTAAACTCATTAAGTATATATTCCTTATATTATATAAGACACACAAATCGCGAAAAAGTTATGTTTTTTTGATTTTAATGGGATTTCTAATTTTTAATCAATTTATAAGTTCAATATAATCAATGAAATAGACTGTCGTGGCATGGGGATTTTCAATGAGTACTGTCCTCCGATATAATTGATTTCTTTTCCAGGTTCGAACAGCACCAGATTTGACGCTTCTTTTACCATCTTTATCTGGTCTTCTGTGGGGTTTTGAGGTGAGCCCAATTTTTTCCAAACAGTGTAAGCGTTGCTGTGATTTTCGTCGATTCTGTAGTGTTCAATCCTTGCTTTGCCGGACGCAGGTTTTAGATTGTCAATCGTCAATTCTACATTTACGTCTTCGCCCGTCGTTCCGTTATCGTGGTAGTGCCAGACAAGAATGCGAATAGAATTTGAACTTCGGGTGGCGAAAGCATCTACATCAGGTAAATCACCGCGAACGCTTCGTTTCATGAGTTCTTCAATGCCCGGAGACGAAGGATTTTCTGATTTTAACTTGCGTTCTCCGAGCATGCTAAACATGCGAAACGCGTTGAACACAGGCAGTGGCGCCCCTCGCGTGGAGAGAACGCGAAAACCATCGAACCAGGGTTGGTTTTCAAATTCAAATGCCCAGGTGACTGCCCCTTGAAGGTTGACTCCATGTTGTTTGGCGAGGAGGATTTTTCTCATGAACGTGGCAACGGTATAACTTGCATATTGAGAATCATTCCGATAACTATTTTGTGGAAAAAAACGAGCCGAACACGCCGCGCAACCATCGGGGTCGGATTCGCCAATTATTATCGGGATATTTTTCAACTCAGGGTAAGATTTGATGACGCGAAAACCGTTGTCAATAATTCTCAGATGGTTTCCAAGATTCATACGGACGTGACCATTAATAAATTCTGTACCGCCCTTCGCGTGAAATGCGACAAAATCAAGTGGCGTTCCAACTCTGCCGGTCACGTAATTTGTCCCGCGCAAACAATGCTCGATAAATCCGCGAAGAAACTTTTCAGCTCCTCCTTGTGTGCCGGCGGTGTGTGGGGCCCCGATGCGTGCCTCAGGCAAGACTTTCTTCACAGCCGCCACGGTGTAATCGTAAAGTTTGTTATATTCCTCTGGCGAACCGCGCCAATAGGCTATATTTGGTTCGTTCCATAATTCCCAGAACCAGCTCGCGGCTTCGGCTCTCCCGTATTTTTCAACGCAATGACGAACCCAGACTTCAATTAAGCCAGACCATTTATTGTAATCTTTAGGCGGATATGCCCAGCCGCGTCCGACTGCGTCCACTGGTGGACCATTTGTGACGACTGGATTTGTGTATGGTTCAGGTTTCACTGAAAGTGCTTTTGGCATGAAACCTATTTCAACAAACGGTTTTAATCCTCGGGAAATGAATGAATCAAAAATTCGGTCCAGGATTGTCCAGTTGTAAATGGGCTTGCCATCCATGGTTTCATCATATGCCCCTGTACTCCCCCATTTTAACCACGGTGTTCCATCGCCACTTGTTAATAGATGATGTGTTCTGATATGAACCGGCTGCGGTTTTAATTTTGCAATTTCATCGAGCAACTGACTTCCCTCAGGCATGTAAGAATAATTCGGCTCATCGTATCCGAAAAAACACCAGATTGGGGTTACGTAACCAGGCATCAATCTTGATATTAAACGTCAAAGCTTGACTTGAAGAAACTCCGTTATC
>JAOADO010000078.1 GCA_026417275.1 Verrucomicrobiia bacterium | reverse complement strand
CTGGCAACATTACACTCTGCGCAAAATTCGTTGAATTATTCGACTCCGATTCAGCCACATCCGGAAACTCAGACAAATGAACCAATACAGCCGCACATTCGCCACCTTGAAATTCGCCCCTTACACCAGACGTGGCAGGCACTTTACCACCTATTAAAACAGATTTATCCAATCTATATTGATATATCCCCGGCAACATCCCGCCAAAATCAAACCTCACTCTGTTCGTTGGCAAATTCCACCCTTTTAATTCAACATCCACATTTTTCCCTGCAGTAGCCCCCGCTGGAAAAATCCCGGTTATGAACGGAATCTCGCCAATCACAACCCTGTAAACAAAATCCTCTCTCCCCCTGTAAATGGCATCGCGAATCTCAAACACATAATCCCCATCGGCAGGAATCTCAAAATAAAGAACCGGGTCCGGATTAAACATAAAATCATCCACACGAACAACCTCTTCGCCCCTTGAATTATAAATTGTCGCAACAGCCTGAAACCACCCCGGCACCGCATCCGGAATATAAGGAATCAATTGCCGCGCCAATACCATAACCACCACCTTCTGCCCCTTCTTCCCCAAAAAACGATACCTATCCACTCCCCCTGGCATTATTTGACCATTCAAAACCGACGGCAACGAAATACGAATTTCCCCATCCGAAGGAGAAACAACCGGATCCCTCTCCTCCCTCCCCTGGCGAAATATCCTGCGGTGCTTCCGCGAAAACTCATCAAACTCGCCCACATAAAAAACATTCGGATTTGAAAGACCAATGGCTGTTTGAAACCTTATCTGGCGCTCCCCCGGCTCCGCATCATCAGAAACCTCCAATCTAACCCTCACAATATCCGCAAGCGACGGATTCAAATCGCGTGGCGGTATAAAATTCGCAAGCTTTTTACGGATATCTTCAACCATTTTCTGCTCCTCCGCGCTCCATCCACCACCTTTCTTCAACGCCTCGGCTCGCTTCTGCTGAAGCTCCTTCAACCTATCTCGAAGCAATTGCGCCTGCCTTTGCGAAATTGGCTCTATATGCTCCAAAACTGTCGCTCTAACACCACCCCCACTCACATAAACATTAGTCACCCCACGCAAAAACTGTCCCCCTGCCGTAAGTTCAAATACTGTCCCCCTTTTGCCTCCAGCAGGATAAACATATCCAACCCGTGGACTCAACTCTTGCCCAAAAACCGTCCACGAAAACAAAAAAACAAATATAACAACAAAACAACTCATCGTCTTTATTTACTTAGACGCATCAAAAACATAAAGCGTTTCACTTAGAACAAAAACACTAAAAATAAAGCCCTGCGAGTTATCCCAAAAAAACAAAAAGCCCGCGTTTAAACGCGGGCTGAAACAAAATCATCCTATAACCTATTCGCCGTCATCTCCTATCGCTTCAACAGGACAGGATTTCTTGGCTTCCTGGCACTGCTGCTCTTCCTCTGGCGTCGCAGGTTGCTTAGAAACAAAACTGTATCCGCCATCTTCGTTTCTGGTGAAGTTGTTCGGTGCAGTTTCCCTGCAAAGATCGCAATCAATACACTGATTGTCCACGTAATACTTTCCCGCCGCATTGTCGGGATATTTATTTGCTTTGTCTGCCATAACTCAATTCCGTGTTAAGTTTTTTATTCTGAATTTAAAAATACCCTAATTTTTCCAAAATTTCACATAATAAATAAATTAATCAAGACAAATTTTAAAAAATTTAGAAACCAGCAAAAACACCCCCATCTCAACACCTGACACATTAACATCTAACAACTCGCGCCACTCCATTTTATATTTATTATATGTAGAATTCTAATAATTAGCAGCCCTTGAATAAACCATCCCTGGATAAATTTGCCATCACCTTAAAATATCTTCATTTTTACATTTTAAATTTTACAAAACAGGATTAACATTTTTGGATTATATTATTACTGAATTTTAATGTATAAAATGAAAGCTAAGATAATAATAACGCCAAAAAAGGCAGTGCTGGACCCACAGGGGAAAACCGTTCAGGGCGCCCTTGAACACATGGGTTATAAGGGAGTTTCCGCCGTTCACGTAGGCAAATACATCGAAATCGAACTCGAAGGCAACGACCGTGAAACGGCAAAAAAACAACTCGATGAGGCTTGCCACCGTTTCCTAAGCAATCCGGTAATCGAGGATTACAAACTCGAAATCGAATAAACCACACCCATTGCATTTAACCATAACTTTTTAACTATGCGTTTTGCCGTCATCCAATTCCCAGCATCAAACTGCGACCAGGACGCAATCCACGCAATACGGACTCTGGGCTACGACGCCGACTATATCTGGCACAAAGACACATCACTCAACGGCGCCGACGCCGCAATAATCCCCGGCGGATTCAGCTACGGAGACTATCTTCGAACCGGTGCAATCGCAAGATTCAGCCCGGTTATGCAGGCTGTTACAAACTTCGCAAAACAGGGCGGCATAGTTATTGGCATTTGCAACGGATTCCAAATCCTCTGCGAAGCAGGTCTCCTCCCGGGCGCACTTATCCGCAATCGTTCGCTCCAATTCCGTTGTGAACATGTCTTTTTAAAAACCGCCACATTCGACACCCCGTTTACCTGCAAAATTCCAAAAAATAAACTCCTCAGAATTCCCATCGCTCACGGCGAAGGCTGCTACTATGCAGACCCTGAAAC
>JAOADO010000077.1 GCA_026417275.1 Verrucomicrobiia bacterium | reverse complement strand
GTATAAATCTCACCAACCTTCAGCGGAGAAGTATATATTGAAATTGATTCAGATGAACTCAACACAATACTTTGAATTGTGACACTTCCAGAAGGACCTGTTATAGAAAAGTTCGCCTTATTTGTTGCATCTTCTGCGCGAACCGCTTCTGAGAAGGTAATTTTCAACCCGTTTGTAGAAATACTCTGAACGATTTTCACTACAGGTGGATTCGTATCCGCAACAACAGTAATAATCGCATTGCTACTTGTAGCCGTAAATGTCGTATTGCTGTAAAGATTTGTCGCAATGGCATAAATTATCGCTCCATTTTCCGAAAGCGAAGCAGTCATGGTTAAAGTTAAGTTTGTTGCACCAGAAATCGGATTCCCATTCTTAAACCATTGAATCCACCATGGTGAAGAACCGTTTATATCCACTGAAAAACCGACCTTTTGATTCTCATAAATGGTTTGGCTCTTTGGATGTTCAATGAAAAACACAGGACCTTTTGCCGGTGGCATATCCGGACCCATCCTATAATTTCTCTTAATCGTTCCTTCAGATAATGACTGGTTGTAAATACGGAACTCGTCAATCTTTCCATTAAAGAATGCGTCCGCTGAAAATTGGGAACGCCCAAGCCAGTTATTAACCGTTGAACCAATTGATTGTGGGGTCAACGTCATTGCATTATTTTGTCCAACAAGAACCCCATTAACATAAAGCCTTCCAACTTTAGTATTTGCATCTGTGGTCCAGACAATATGAACCTTTTCTCCTACCGCTGGACGCCCCCCACTCCATTCAACTATTTGTTCACCAGAACCGCTACCTGTGGTTGTATATGCACCGCGCAAATTACCATTCCCGCTCGGCAGAGAAAGAAACATATATTGAGTCCCGGAACCCGCTACATTTTCTCCCGCGCTACTGTTTCCAAAATCATAAATACGCGCCCAGTTCCCGCTTCCAAGGTCAGTAACCCATGTCTCAAAAGTAATTGATGTAAAATTCGTAAACATATTGTTAGGCAAATCAAGATAAGCGCTCGTTCCATTTAAAACCAATTCTCCCCCACTTATTGTTGCGCCACCACTCAAGGTTCCATGCGCATTGCCAACCAAATCCTGCGCAGTTCCGTTGAAGGAATATCGGTTTACAAGCGAATCTGCAACCGATTGAACATTTAAAACAGCCACAGAACTCGTAATGGAATACCATGCTCCTGAAGAGTAATTGCTTGCCACAACATAGAGTCGCGCCCCATCATCTGCCCATACAACATTCGTCATTAAAAAACTGTAATTTGTTGCTCCAGGCACCGGAAAATCATTTCTAAACCACTGATAATAAATCGGTTTCTCACCAACTGCCTGCACGCTGAAAGAAGCAGATGAATATTCGCTTACTTTCACACTTGTCGGTTGGGTCACAATCTGCACTGGACCTGTTTGGACCAACTTAACCGGACCGGCAAGATAGTTCGAAGCAATTTGTTCGGGAGTTAAAACGCCGCCATGAACCCTTACAGAATTGATATAACCGCTTAAAAACAACGTTAAACCACTGCCATCAGATGACCTTTGCGTGGCAATCATGATTGGATAATTCGCAAACGTGTTCAAAACACCACCAAGCGTCTTTGTCGTTACAAGCACACCATCCACATAAACCTTAGCCGTTACATTGCCGTCGTAAGTATAAACAAAATGATGCCATTTGCCTGCTTGCGGAACTGCCGCTGAACTAGGCCAGCCAACATCATCGTCCCAGTGCGCCGCCGCACCCCATGTCAAATGACTACCGTAATTAACTACAAAATTCTGACGCACCGACCCCCTGCGTGCCCATGCTACAAGCGTCTCTTCGCTTGCAATGTCAGGATTTAATGCCCAGACCTCCACTGACCTGTCACTTGAACCTGTCACATCTGTCGGGGATTGCGGACCTATATATGCATCAGAACCACTAAAGTAAACACCGGGAATGTCCGTCCCTAACACATTTACAACAAAACTCGGATTGCCGTACGAAGTAAAATTCCCTGTCAAAGTGCCTCGATTCAACCACACAGAAGTGCCACTTGACAAATCTGTAGACCTCAAGTCTACATATAATGTCCCAGCCGTGGCATATTGGGCGTTAACGCTGGATATTACACCACTGGTTAATAATATAACCAAACCAGTAAATAATTGAAACAATACTCTAATTTGACTTTTCATATATTTTTAATTAATTTATTCACTTAATTAAAAAACTAAAATCTTTTTATCAAAAATTTGCGGCGGCTCAAATAAAAGCCGCCGCCAATTATTATACCATATTATCTCCAGAATGGGAATGGATACATAATTCTAAAACAACAAACAAACATACTCTTCATTACCGATCCCATCTATGGAAATGGACGCGCAAATAGCGCGTCCATTTTATTATTAAATGTAAGTAGTATGCATATAATTAAACTGTCCCAAACTTTATCACCCTTACTGCACGGTTATAGTTATCGTGGCAGTGTCCGGTGATTGATTCACTCCGCCGTTAAGCGTTCCACCACCGTCCTTCAACCCTATGTCCAACCGCGCTGTCCCAGCTGCCTTAGCCTTGAACGTCAACACACCATCAGCACCTATCTTGGGTTGCGTTATAAACATCCCAGGATTGCTGTTGGCTATCACAAACGTAAGCAACTGCTTCGACTCATCCGCAGGACCAGCACTCACCATGCTCATCACC
>JAOADO010000076.1 GCA_026417275.1 Verrucomicrobiia bacterium | reverse complement strand
CATGGATGGTGTTGTGACAACAAAAGTCAGAGAAGACGGCGAATATGTATTAGCAGGCGCTCCGATTATTACGATTTCAAAATTAGATGATGTATGGCTTTCTGTGTATGTTCCGGAGCCAAGATTGGCAAAAGTCAAACTTGGGGAAGAGGCTTATGTAAAGGTGGATGGTAATTCGGAACCACTTGTCGGGAAAATCACATTCATCTCACCTGTGGCGGAATTTACTCCGAGAAATGTGCAAACACCAGAAGAACGTGCTAAACTTGTGTATAGAGTCAAAATCACGTTGTCCAATACTAACAGGATTCTCAAACCGGGCATGCCTGCTGATGGGTATTTTACTTTCAGGAAATAAGGAAATTCCATGGAGGTTGTAGACATGGAGCAAGAGCAGACACAGATTTCCAGAAATGAAATAGTGATTGAAACCGCTGGACTCGAACAACGGTTCGGCGATGTTGTTGCTGTAAAAGATTTCAGTGTATCAATTTATAGGGGAGAGATGTTTGGTCTGGTTGGACCTGATTCAGCTGGCAAAAGCACAACGATCCGGTTGTTGTGCGGGATTTTGAAGCCCACTGGAGGCTCCGGTAAAATTCTCGGATACGACCTTTTCAGAGAATCACAAAAAATAAAGTCTCAGATTGGATATCTTTCGCAGGACTTCACGCTTTATGGCGATTTGAGTGTGGACGAGAACATAGAGTTTTTTGCCTATTTACATGGCGTCAAAGATTACAGGGAAAGACGTGAACACCTTCTCGCATTTACCCGCCTGACGCAGTTCAGGAAGCGATTAGCGCAGGACTTATCTGGCGGGATGAAAAAGAAACTCGCTCTTGCGTGTGCATTGATCCACACACCAAAAATCATGTTTTTAGACGAGCCATCCACGGGCGTTGACCCTGTTTCCCGCTGGGAGTTCTGGAATATACTCGGCGATGTTCTATTGCAGGGAGTTACGATTGTAATGACGACGCCATATCTGGACGAAGCGGAACGTTGCGACAGGATTTGCCTGATGCACAAAGGGGAAATTGTCAAAACCGGCAAACCACAAGATGTAATTTCTTCTATGAACGGAGAGGTTTATGACATTGACTGTCCGAATCCAGTGCTGGCGTACCAGATTTTGCGAGTTAATTACTCGCCACTACGTTTTTTGTTGTACGGAGATCGTTTGAGATTCTGGACAAATTCAATTGATGAGATTGAAAGAATTGTGAGGACCCTTGAAGAAAATGGAATCAGCCATGTTAAAATCGAGCGCGGAGAACCAACACTGGAAGATGCGTTTGTATCAATGACAGGTGAAGAAGTTTTTGCGGGAGGGTTGGATTCCAGCTTGCCCGAAAAAAATAAGAGGACGGACGATAAAACGTCCTCCCACCCTGGAATAAAAATGGTCAGCAAAAAGTTTAAAAATTGAGTGCAAAAACAAAAACCGTCGAATAAATATGAAGATGTTCGAATGCATTCTAAAGCCTTGTTTAATTAGTATTTTAGTAATCCTGGTTTTATGTATAAACGCGTCGTGGTTGAAAGCACAATCTGCTGGCGAAACAAATGAAATATGCGTTTCGCTTCAGGGGATTGTCGAACTTGCGTTAAAACATAATATAAAATTAAAATCCCTATCGAGGGAAGAAAAGGCGGCAGAGGCAGTCGTTGAACAGACACGGGCTCAACGCTTGCCCCTTTTCTCGGTTGATGCAAAATCTACGCATTACACCGGGCTAACCTCTTTTGAAATTCGTCCAATGTTCACCATTCCAGAAATAGCAAACCGATATAATACTGGGGCATCAATTAGCCAGCCGCTTTACACGGGAGGCAGACTGCGCAGTATGCGTCAGGGCGCAGAACTGGCAATGCGTTCGGTTGGAGCCGATCAAAAGGCGGCAGAGTCCACGGCAATTCTCGACTCAATCACGGCATACTGGAATTGGTCGAAAGCGTATTATCAATTGGAAACGTTAAATTCCGCAATCAAGCGCATGGAGGCGCACGTAAAAGACATGCAAAATTTAAAGAACGCAGGGATGGCAACCGAAAATGAACTGCTCTCGACCGAAGTGCTTTTTGAACAGACAAAACAAAGATACGAAGAGGCTTTACGCCGTCTTGACCTTGTTCGCGCATGGATTGAATTTTTGACAGGAGAAAAAACTCCGCTGAATTGGATTCCCGCGAAGCCAATGATTTCAACAAATATATCGGTTCCTGCAGAACAAGAACTTATTGCCACGGCGTTGAAAATGAGAAATGAAAGAGCGGCACAGATACTACGCGTCCAGGCAATGGAAGAAAAAATAAAAACTGCCGAATCAGAATATTATCCGCAGGTATCTCTTGTGGCTCGATATGAACAAGCGCGTCCGAATCTAATGAATTTTCCGCTACGCGACAGGTGGCAAGATGATGCCTTTGCCGGTGTTGTTGTCACGTGGAATATATTTGACTGGGGACTGCGGAGCGCAAAGGTTCGGGAGGCAACGGCAAGAAGAGACCAAACCCACCTTGCGCTCGAGCAACTTGATGACCAGATTTTTTACGAGACAAGGGCGGCGCGAATTAAACTGCTGGATGCCATTAACAGACTCGCGGTGTCGCAACGTATTCTTGAAAAGGCAACGACAAACTTTTCCGTGGCAAACGACCTGTGGAAGAACGGGCTCGCAAGGCACTCCGATGTTCTCGATGCACACGCGCAACTCACGGACGCGCAGTTCAGTGGTGTCTCGGATAGTGCTGACATAGAAATTGCAAAGGCGCAACTCGAATATGCAATCGGGATGCTTTCGCTGGAAAGGATAAAATCTGTGAAGTAAGCCAATGTCTCAATTAGTTGAAAATAGTTCAGAACTTGCTGCAGAAACAATCGATTTGACGCGGAAATTTGGTGATTTTATCGCAGTGGACAGACTTACTTTTTCGGTCAAAAAGGGGGAAATATTTGGATTTTTAGGTCCAAACGGCGCCGGTAAATCCACAACCATACGAATCCTGTGCGGTCTCCTGAAACCTACATCCGGCATTGCGCGTGTGGGGGGGCTGGATGTCTCGACAGACGCCGATAAGGTCAGGGAAATAATAGGATACATGTCGCAAAAATTTAGTTTGTATCGCGACTTAAAGGTCATTGAAAACCTGCGTTTTTTCGGGAGCGTATATGGGCTTAAAAACAGGCTTTTAAACGAACGGATTGAGAATGTGGCAAGTCTGGTGGGGCTTAAGGATGACCTTGATCGAATCACTGGTGAACTCTCCGGGGCAATAATGCAAAGGGTTGCGCTTGCGTGCGCTATCTTGCACAACCCCCCAATAATTTTCCTTGATGAGCCGACAAGTGGTGTTGACCCATCAGCGCGTAGGCTTTTCT
>JAOADO010000075.1 GCA_026417275.1 Verrucomicrobiia bacterium | reverse complement strand
CAGAAGAAGAAATACATAAATGGAGGAGGGTGATGGTTGCGGACCCGCAGATTGTGATCGGGAATGGTGGGCTTCCGTATATCCAGTCCACAAATGGAACAGATTATCCGTTGAACGCGAGAATCATGTTTTTATCGAACATTTCGCTTGATACGAACAGTCCAGCGATTCCATCGGATATCGGGACAGACCCGATAAAATTTCAGCAAGTCTGGGACACGCCAGACCGAGCGGTGCCTTCGGGTTGGCCCTCTGCGTGGCAGGGGAAGGGCGAGAATTTAAAAATACAAAAACTGGAACTGAGTTCGTTGTTTTGCAGGTTGTCTATTCAGATTACATACGGTTCGAATGCGTGGATTTCAATAGACGGCAGTCCACCGTTTGTGGTCACGACTACGAATCGTTTTTATCTCAAGGGGACAGATCTGGGACTCTACACTATGGGGGGCACAAATTTATTCCATCGGGAGCAATTGTTTGATGATACTCTATATATTTTCAATGGCAGATATTGGACGAAGGATGTGGATAGCGCAAAAGATTCTGGCACCGGAGGCAACGAAGGTTCAATTGCCGAGACGGTTGACGCGTTTTTATCTGCACCTACAAATCCAAACGCCAAATTTGGCGCCACGCAGAAATATCTAATAAACGACATGTATTACTATATGCTTCTGTATAGTCGGTGGGCGGGAGATAACTTTAGCATTTATGGGGCGCAGAATTTGCAACAATTGGTGGATTATATGGGTCTGGACGATTTAGCCCACAAAGGACAGGGGAGAATACATAGAGTTGCCGGAAATCTTATATGGTAATTAATCGAGAGGAAAATAAAATAAACGGTTTCACGCTCATTGAGTTCATAGGGGCGCTGGCAATAATGACTATTATTCTCACGATGCTTACTCCTAACCTGTTCAAAAGGGTTGCAGAGACTAATATTCGCAATGAAAAGCAAATGTTGAAATCTTTTGAAAAGGCTTTCAAAGACAATGTGTTGAGAAATCGCAGAATCCCGGACCATACAGGATGGGCGCAGATTTTATCCGACGAACTTGCATTGCCGATAGAGCAGGTGACGAATGTTTTTCAGATTCCGCGAATTTTTCTTATAGACCCTTTGTTTCGGGTTGGTCCCATTCTCTCTCAATTGCCATATTCACAGGGAACTAACGGGTCGTTATTGCCGCAGAATCCGAGGGTTATGATAATTTCAAGCTTGAGCGTTCCATTGCCAGAACAGAGCGGTATTTCACAGAATTTTAACCAGATATGGAATACTCCAGATGGACAGATTCCTTCCGTCTGGCAGGGGGCATACAACGGCAAACCAGAGTCATTGATTGTTCAGAGAATCGAATTAGATTCGCTTTTCAAATTTGTGATTGTTAACAACCTCAGTTCAAATTTATGGGCAAAGGTAAAAATAGACGAACATCCACCTGTTTATATTCCGCCGCTTACTGAGGGGATTGCGGGGTTTTTTTTCAGAGACACAATTTTCAGTTTCTATGACACAAATGGAAATATAGCAGTGCAGGCGACGTTGACAGATGATTACAGTTTCGTGTTCGAAAACGGTGTATGGCGCGGGCAGATTTTAGATGGTAAGGACAAAGCAAACGCGCAATTTCAATTTGTAGCAAATCAATTTCTCAACGCTCCGAGATATTCTGGCGCAACACATGGAGCCAAACAGGTGAACGTGCTTGAGTTCTTTTGCGAATACGCTCGAGCGTACACAGTTTGGTCTTTGGAGAACTTTATATCAACCAATGGCAAGGGCGAACAGTATCCTGCAGAGGAGCAAACAGAAGATTATGCAGACCTCTTAATGTCTACTGCGGGTTATTTAATCGGGAGTCAGGGCAAAGGAAATTAAAGACGCAGAGTTTTATTATGAATGTGGCACTTAAAGAAAGACATGTTAAAACCGAGTATAAAAAATCTCTCGGGATTAAAGCATTTTCGTTGATAGAGGTTATAGGGATTCTTGCCATAATGGCAATCGCCGCGGCGGTTTTAATACCCAACATTGTGAAAAAGATGGACATAGCGGCGGCGAATGCGGAGGCGCAAATTTTAAAAAATATGTCCGATGCACTTAAACTTCATATCAAAAGAACGTGGAGCATACCAACATACACAAACATGGCGGATGCAATTGCAGTTCAAATGGGGTGGGACAGCGGTGCTGTGTTGACGAACGACAGAAGAATAGCGCGCGCATTTTTGATTGACCCGAATTTAAGGGTGGCAAATTCTCAATTGCCATACAGACAAACGGTTTGGGGTTCCACCAACAGACCATCAAGCGTTAGAATAATGATTGTGTCGAGTCTTTTTGACGATTTGCCCGTAACGAGCGGAGTCATGACATCGTCAAACGATTTTAACGCTATCTGGAATACGCCTGACGGACAGGTTCCATCCATCTGGAGCAGTTGGAGAGGGAAAAACTACGGGGACTTGTTGAAAATCCAGCGAATAAACCTTGAACCGATGTTTAAACGGGTTTCTTTCAATCGTGGACCTAACATGAACACCATAACGTTCGGTGTGGGCACGAATTATAACATTACAGGAGTGGATAAAATTACAACTACTGCATCTACATTCAGCACCTACTATCTGGAAAGCACAATAGTATATCTTTACAGGACAAATGGGACACTGGATTTGCGGCAGATTATAGAAAGCGACACCTCCTTTTATTTTGCGAACAACAACTGGGGAGGGCAACCGTCTCTGGGAGCGCAGATAACAGGAAGGGATTTCCAGAACTGCGCGGATTTCTTCTCAACAGCAAGCGTATATCCTGGCGCAAAGAAAAGTGCGACTCCGCAAAAGGTAATTGACGCAATGATGGCTTATATGAATGCCTACATTGCATGGGCAAACGAAGGTTTCCCTACGAGCAAAAATAATCCACTGTATAATGCAGTGCAGACTGCTGAGGCTAATCTTGATGATATGGTTGGAGGTTTAATCGGGACAAACTAACATAACTCTGGCTAAAAATATTCTTGCGATATTAAATGTGGATTAATATTATTGAATAAATAACTGTTGATGCAGAGAAAAACGTTAGCAATATACTGGTTAAATGGAAAGTTTATAGCCCTGAATATCCACAAGGGAGAAGTTAAGGCAATATGGACATGTCCGGAACCAGTCAATGAAGAAAATGATTTTAAAACTCTTCTAAATGAGGCGGTTAATCAGACAGGATTTAATGGGGACAAGGTATGTGTACTGATTGGCTCCAGGAAAATGATGCATCATATTATAGAAGTTCCTCCTGTAAAAGGGGCTGACCTCGAATATTACATTGAACGCAAAGCCAATCAATTGAAAACGTTTGAAGAACCTTTAGCCTACAGTTTCTGGCGAACACCACCAACACGGATTTCTGATGCTGTGCTTGTTAATATTTACCCGCGTTCATTATTAGAGAAAATTGCAGTTACATGTAAAG
>JAOADO010000074.1 GCA_026417275.1 Verrucomicrobiia bacterium | reverse complement strand
TATGAATAAACCGCTTGTTAAAAAGGGTGGGTCAATCATTTTTTTGCATCCGTTGGAGAATAAATTCGATGCTGTTCACCACCCGAGTTATATCGAACTTTTTGAAAAATTGAAAGAAACGCGCGACCCCCGCGAAGTTGATCGTCGCTGGGGAGATGAACTCGCGATGAACGAAAAATATATTCATCTTTACCGCTTCCACAATGCTTACCATGGATTTCATCCTGTTTCAATGTGGAACTGGGGAAGTCATGGCATGTCGCATGTGGGGCAGATCGTAATTGTGAACCCGCGGGGAAAAGAGGCGGCGGAACGGCTCGGGTGGGAAATTGCGTTAAGCCTCGACGAAGCAATTGAAATGGCAAAGACAAAACAGGGGCATTCGGCGAGCATATCCGTCATTCATTCTCCTCCAATCGCAATGTGGAATGTAAAATAATCTTACGTGAATGTCGAATAAGTTTTATATAATTGCAAATCCGTTGGCGGGCAAAAAGAGCGCTCCAACACTTGCTGTTCAGGTTTTGGAGGCGTTAAAATCTAATGGCGCTGTCGCTGAATTGGTTCTGACAGCGTCACGACAGAAGACAACTGAACTTATTGGACAGATTGAGTCGCCCGATAACGTAATTGTCGCCTGTGGGGGTGATGGCACAATCCAGGATGTGGTGAATGGATTGAAAACTCCTGATACGATACTCGGCGTAATTCCCGGTGGTCGGTGCAACGATTTTGCGCGCGCAATTGGCGTTTATGGAATTGATGACGCCGATATGTACGCAAAAATCTTGTTGAACGGGAAGACAAAGAATTTTGATTATGGAATCATCAACGGCAGAAAGTTTTTAACAGTCGCCACATTCGGTTTCGACAGCGAGGTCAGTAGATTCGTGGAAAGCCACAAACTAATTCTTAAAGGAACATCTGCATATCTTTACGGTGTTTTTCGAATTCTGTTTGATTATCAATTCGCAAGAATCAAATTAAGCGGCGATTTTGGAGCTGTGGAGGACAAAGTGCTCCTTGTTGCCACAGCAAACACACCTTTCTACGGCGGAGCTATGAAAATCGCCCCATCAGCCACGCCTGACGATGGTTGCTTTGACGTTTGTATGGTCAAAGAGGTATCAAAATTCACGGTTTTAAGGATGTTATTGAGGGTTTTTAAAGGGACTCACATTACTCATCCGGCTGTGAGAATTTTTAAAACACGCGAATTAAAAATTGAAACCCCATACGCAAACCACTGGATTTGTGCTGATGGAGAATCAATTGCCCGAACTCCGTGCATTGTCAAGATTCAACCTGGTGCGCTAAAAGTTATTGTCCCATGAAAACAATTATTTCAAAGACAGAACAACCACGGATTTAGACGGCAATTTTACAGTAAATCCTTTGTCGGCGATTTTGAAATTCTTAAATTCCGCTGACTTCACATTATTGGGATTTTCGAATGTGTTATGCGCGTTCATCGTTTCTGCTGTTAATACTCTGCCATTTATTTCGCTTATCTTCACATCTGGCACCTGACATTCAAGTTCGATGTCTTTGTTTGGATTAAAATTGCACAGCGACACATGCATCTTTCCTTCAGAATCTTTTGAAGCCGAGACATTCAGGGCTGGTATGGTGTCGTTTCCCAATTTGTATTCCTCGCATGTCAATTCAACAGGCAACATTGTGGCGTCGTGGTGGACAGTGTACATTTCGAACACGTGATATGTTGGCGTGACAATTATTTTTTCTCCCCTTGTTAGAATCATTGCCTGCAAAACATTTACTGTTTGAGCAATGTTTGCCATCTTTACCCGTTCGCAATATCTGTTGAAGATGTTCAGCGTTGCTCCCGCCACCAACGCGTCTCGCAGTGTGTTTTGCTGATACAAAAATCCTGGATTTGTTCCTGGTTCCACCGCGTGCCATGTTCCCCACTCATCAACGATGAGAGCCACTCGTTTTTGTGGATCGTATTTGTCCATAATTGCTGAATGTTTCTGTATGAGTTCTTCCATGCGAAGCGCGTTCTTTAACAGATAATGCCAGTCTTCCTCCCCGAAATTTGTGGCGGAACGGCTTTTCCTGCCTGAACCACAATAGTAATGCAGTGAGAGACCGTTCATCCTCCTGCCTGCTTCGCGCATGAGGACCTCTGTCCAGTTGTAATCTGCAGAGTTCGGACCGCATGCGATTTTATATGGTTGTGTTTTTCCGCGGTTTCTCACATAAGTGGCATAGCGTTTATAGAGGTCTGCGTAATACTCCGGACGCATGTTGCCGCCACATCCCCAGTTTTCGTTTCCAACGCCCCAGTATCTGACCTTCCATGGTTCTTTTTGACCGTTTTTCTCTCGCAGTTCAGCCATTGGAGTTGTGCCGGCTTCTGAATTCACATAATCCACCCAGTCCGAGAGTTCTTTCACTGTGCCACTGCCTACGTTTCCACAAATATATGGTTCGCAATCTAACTGCGCGCAAAGGTCGAGAAATTCGTGCGTTCCAAAATGATTATTCTCCACAACCCCGCCCCAGTGTGTGTTTATCATCTTTGGACGCTTTTCGCGCGGTCCAACCCCATCCATCCAGTGATATTCATCGGCAAAACACCCCCCAGGCCAGCGCAGAACAGGGACTTTTATCTTTTTCAATGCCTCGACCACATCCTTGCGAATTCCGCGGACATTGTTAATCTGGCTGTCTTCTCCAACCCAGTAACCTTCGTAGACGCACTTGCCAAGGTGTTCGGAAAAATGTCCATAAATATTTCTGTTAATTTTGAATTTTCCATCACTTGCCTTTATCACGAGCAGGTTCGTGGATTCACCGGCGAAGATTTTATCGGCAGGTGAAAATAATAGAAGCGCAAAAATGGCAAAGATTGGTGTTGTAAATTTTATTTTCATACGGTGAAATTATAGAAAATCCATTGTTTAATTGCAATATTAATTTATTAACATTGTTAATTTATTATGAGCGTCGAAAACAAATTCACACGTCGCCAGTTTATTAATGCAACCGCAACAACAACTGCCGCTATGTTTTTTCAACATCTACTGAGTGGAGAAGAGCCGGTGATTAAAAAGGTAAGACTAGGCGTGGTAGGTGGTAATTTTGGCAGGAGTTTTTACTGGGATGAACATCCAAATTGCGTTGTCGAAGCGGTCGGTGACCTGCGTTCTGAACGCCGCGAGGCATTAAAGAAAAGATTTAAATGCGACAAATCTTACGATTCGCTCGAAGAACTTGTAAGAGATAAAAATATTGACGCAGTGGCAATTTTTACGCCGGCGCCAGACCATGTCCGCCATACTCTGCTTGCGCTGAATAATGGCAAGCATGTAATTTGCGCTGTTCCAGCGGCAATGACAATCGAAGAATGCCAGCAATTGATAGATGCCGTAAGAAAGAGCGGTTTAATATATATGATGGCGGAAACAAGTTATTACCAGCAGGGAACAATCTCTGCCCGCAGATTTTATCAGGAGGGCAAATTCGGCAATATCTTCTACACAGAATCCGAGTATCATCATGCCGGTCTTGAGGTTTTATACTGGGAAAATGGGGATAAAACATGGCGCTACGGATTTCCGCCCATGCATTATCCAACACATTGCACTGCTCATCTTGTTGGAGTCACAGGAGAAAGACTCGCAAGTGTGTGTTGCATTGGATG
>JAOADO010000073.1 GCA_026417275.1 Verrucomicrobiia bacterium | reverse complement strand
ATTCTATCCCGCTCATTTTCAACAATTACAGCGAGCCCCATTGAACCAAAATCGGGCAAATTCTTTAACTCTGTTTCAGACACCGATGGATTGTCTGTAAATACTATGTGGTCAACACCAATATTTCCCCAGCTTTCCTGTGCTGAATCAATAACTTGAATCCTCGCCTTCAGCCCTCGCCAATTTTTTACATTCCACACTACGCGGCTCATTCTATTGTTGTTTTTTCCCGTCGCGGAGAGAACCGATTTTCCCTGTATTAACAGGTTCACGCATGTGCGATTTTTATGAGCCCCGCCGCCCACAAGGAACGTGATATAATCGCGTTCAATCACGAATTCCCTGCTCAGCAATTCTCCAGTATGCGAGTCCCTTTCCTCGACGGTTTTACCAGGTGCTGAGGCGTGCGAATTCACAACATAATTGCCGGAACCTCCCAGATCCCCTTGATATGAAGGCACCTTAGACTTCTCGATTGGTGCCCTACCAAATGATTCTCCACGAACTTCCCAGTTTCCGTAAGTGCCACTTTCAAAATCATCAAATATGATATCAGGTTTAATCTTCCCTAGACTGAGTTCTATCTCAGCCACACAATTGAGAAATTTGAACCCGGAAGCCTCAACAATTTGGTTTTTACGAACTCCGCAAAACTCCGCTGAAGAATTTATGCACACAGCATTTTCAAGCCAGCCGCCGATTTCACATTCAAGTTTCTCCGTGGAAACATTGGTAACCGTATAATTAAAAATAGTCGCAGGCAACGCAGAATCTTCCGGGTTGAGTGGTATAAATGGACTGAATGCCTCCAGTTTAATTTTCACAGGTGTCTTCGGGTCTTCATACTCCACGTATCCAATCGGATATTCACCAGTAAAACGAACTTTCTCCCATCCCGTATGGTCGAGCGGCTTTAATTGCACCTCATTTCCGCGTTTAATTGAAATTGCAAACCCCTGCTCCAGAGGAGATTCTGGTTTCATCGGGTTTGCATAATGCAGTCCACTGCTACCAGAATCGTAAACTCTATTAAAAATATCCCAGTGCCACAGTTTACCATCGCTGCCAAGGTAAATTTGCCCGCAACAAATGCCGCCGACAGGCATCCCCACATATTTTGATTCATGCCAGTAATAAGTCTCCCTCTCTCCCCTTTCAAAAAGCGATTTTACCCAAGCCGGGTCAAGATTCTTCTCCGCTGGAATCAATCGTTGAAATTCAGGATTTATGTCAATGCCAAAAAGTTTAAAACAAGCGTAGCCAGCGCTGCAAATACCCAATGATTTCAAAAAATCTCGCCTCTTGATTCCGGGATTACTGTTCATATCATAGTTATGATATTTTGAATTCTAAAAAAGTCATTAAATAATATATGAATCAATAACTGGACTAAATCCTTAAGAACACCCATGAAAAAAGAGTTTTCGTGAATATTCAAAATTTTTACACAAAAACCCTCCTCAATAGAAACCTTCATTTGCCAACGCTGGCCTTGATTCCTAATCACTCATGATTTCCATGCGCTGAAATTGTTGTGTTTATGTTATATTATTGCAATTTTTCATAATTTCTGAAAAAACAAAGCCATGAGTTTTGGATTGGAAAGGTTTAAAAATTTTATCTGTCTGTCGGTTTTAATTTTAGCGAATTTAACCGCAAAGGCAGACCTTTCCCTTGGTCCGCTTTATAATCGCTCGGCTCTAACGCTTTCGGAAGGCTGGCGAGAAGAATGGCTTGGACCTTTCTTCTACCGCGAGTTGAGCGACACCACTTATACAATTGGAATTCCGCCACTCCTTTCCTACTATCACGACAGCGACATTGACCGTCGCGGATTCGACTTTCTCTACCCCCTCCTTGGTTATCGAGAATATGGCAGTGAATACCGATTTAACATTTTTCAAATTTTTAGTCTTTCTGGCGGCTCAAGTGGCGAGGATGGACGCGCAAAACGGACAACAATATTCCCAATTTACTTCAAACAACATTCAACAAACCCTGAAGAAAACTACACTGCAATTGTTCCATTTTACGGGACTTTGAAAAACCGTCTCTTTTACGAGGAAGTCCACTTTGTAATGTTTCCCTTTTATTCGCAAACGAAAAAGAAAGGCGCGGTAACGGACAATTATTTAGTCCCGTTTTTCCATGTCCGCCGCGGGTTGGGACTGAAAGGATGGCAGTTTTTCCCACTATACGGTCATGAGACAAAAACACCGTTTTCATTCACAAACAAATACGACGAATTAGAATTTTCACCAGGACACGAAAAAAGTTTTGCCCTCTGGCCCATTTATATCGAATCCATCACAGGCATAGGCTCAACAAACCAAATTTCCCAGCGCATCATCTTACCGTTCTTTTCTTACCAGGAATCCGAACTCCGACGCTCAATCACCGCACCTTGGCCTATCGGATTAACCATCACTCGGGACGATGAAAAGAAATATAATGAGTTCGGTTTCCCTTGGCCATTTTTCGTAATTGCCCGAGGCGAAGGCAAAAACATAACCCGATTCTGGCCTTTATTTGGCGAAGCATCAAATCCGTATAAAGAAAGTGATTTTTATCTCTGGCCACTTTACAAATATAACAAACTCAACACCGAAACAGCAGACAGCGAACGCGTCCGAATCGGTTTTTTCCTATATTCAGACTCAATATCAATTAATAAAGAAAGCGGCGACGCATCGCGTCGGACAAGCCTCTGGCCTCTATTTCATCACAATATTGACGTAGATGGAAAAGCAAAACTCATATCCCCTGCCCTTCTCGAACCAATTTTCCCTTCTAACAAACCAATCGAACGCAATTATTCCCCGCTCTGGGGACTTTGCAGAGAGGAGAAAAACCCAAAAGACGGAAAATACTCCAAATCACTGTTATGGAACTTGTTGCGCGAAGATAAAACAAAGGAAAAACAAAAATGCTCTGCGCTGTTCGGGTTGATTCAGGTAGAAAAAACCCAGGAATCAACAAAGATAAAACTCTTTCACATTCCAGTGAGCAACAAACAAACTAAGTCTGCAAAAGAAAAGACTCTTCATAAAGAACAACAGTTTACAACAGAGTGAGCAAAAACATCTTTTCAGTTCTTTTTCCCGATGAACGAATTTAAAAAATCTCCCCTTTTTCGCGTAAAGTTTGAAAAACCTCCCGCCGCAACTCAAGAAAACTTGCCAATTAAGCCAATATATGCCTATTGTTTAAACTATTATTTGGTTTAAAATTTTGAGGACGCTTCGGCGTCTACGATTTTTTATTATTATGACGAGCAATCAAATACGACAGTCGTTTTTAGATTTTTTTAAATCAAAGGGACACACAATCGTGCCATCGTCGAGCCTTTTGCCCGACTCGCCGAACCTGCTTTTTACAAACGCAGGAATGAACCAGTTTGTGCCGATTTTCATCGGGCAGATTCCATGTCCATATAACCCTCCTCGTGCCGCAGACACTCAAAAATGCATTCGTGCCGGCGGTAAACACAACGACCTCGAAGACGTAGGTCTGGACACCTATCACCACACCTTCTTTGAAATGCTCGGCAACTGGAGTTTCGGCAATTATTTTAAAAAAGAGGCAATCCAGTGGGCATGGGAACTTTTGACAGAAGTCTGGGGCTTCCCGAAAAACCGCCTCTACGCCACAGTCTACAAACCAGGCAAAGGCGACCCATCAGAATTCGACAAAGATGCTTACGAAATCTGGACAGAAATATTCAACCGCAACGGACTCGACCCCAAAATCCATATCTGTTTCGGCGGCAAGAAAGACAATTTCTGGATGATGGGCGATACAGGTCCATGCGGTCCATGTTCGGAAATCCACATTGACCTTACGCCCGAAGGCAACACGAAAGGCGCGCTGGTAAACAAGGGCAGTCCTCTGT
>JAOADO010000072.1 GCA_026417275.1 Verrucomicrobiia bacterium | reverse complement strand
GTGCGGACAATTTCTACATCATCGAGCCACAGGGTGCCCGTGCTTTTGAACCAGAACTGGAGGCGACTGGCGTCGGCCGGGAGGTCAAGACGAGCCTGGAATAGCATTTCGTATCGTTTCCACTCCGGGTCTACTAAAAACGACTCGGACAAACCGACATTGTCCCACTGGCGCGTTCTGTTTAAGGCAACGTCCACCGCGTTTCCGCGAATGCCTTCACCGCGTGCGTAAAACGTGAGTTTATACCACTCGCCACGTTTGACTGCCACCCGGTTAACCTGACAGATCATGGCATGAAAGTCTGGCCCATCTCCCGGAAATTCGAAGCACTCAAGTTTTACACAATTCCCACCGTCTCGTCCTTTATCGAGGCTCAATTTTTGTTTTATTGCCGGGTTGCCGGCGGAACTCCAGCCGTCGGGCAGGTCGTTATTAATAATTTCGAACGGACCGTTGTAAACAAGGTTTTCGGCAGAAATTCCATGGCATGTTAACCATGCAAGAATGCAAAGAATTGATAATTTAGCCTTCATAATCAATGGATTTCTTGAATAATAGAATAATTCTGAAATAAAAAAAAACAATTTCAACTTTAGTGAGAGGGAAAATACTATGCGATTTAGAAAAATTAGCGCGCGCCAGAGGTGCGGCGCGTGAGTTGTGCTTGCTCATGCATTAAATTTGTAAGCTAAGTGGAGGGTTTGAATGCCCTGAGCGAGGAATTCTTGTTCGAAATCCGTTTTTATATCTTTTAAATCCTGAGGTGTTTCGATTGGGACGAATTCTTTAAATTGTGAAAATACGCGCGCCATTTGTTCATGGTAAGGCACTGAATCTGTGCGGAGGAAGACTTCGCCTTGTGGTTGCATGATTTTCTTCAAAGTTTCAATAAAAGGCGGTTGAATTAGCCTGTTTTTAGCATGGCGCGGTTTGGGCCATGGGTCTGGAAAGTAAATGTGCAATTTTGCAACACAACTCTGCGGTATGAGGTATTGAGCGAAATAACTGGCTTCGATGCGGATAACGCGCAGGTTTTCTAATCCATAACGGAGGGCTTTTTTTTCTACTTTTCTTGCTCGTCCAAGCAAACGTTCCACTGCCAAGAAATTGTGTTCGGGGTGAAGTCTGGCATACTGAACGATGAATGTTCCGTCTCCGGCGCCGAGTTCAATTTCGAGTGGTTGTTTTCGCGGGAAAAATGAATTGATATCAAGTACATCAACGATTGACGTCAGATTGATGAAAAGGGTTGGATTTTCGGCTCTGGATAATATTTCGCGCTCAATCATGGTGTCAGGATGCTGTGTCTTTGAGTTTGAAAACGTGGATTTGGCAATCAGCGGTGCTATTATTAGTGGTTTGTGGTGTAATATCTTCAAATAGATTGGATGAGTTAAGTAATTTTTCCAGAGGAGTGCCGCTTGAGGTTATAAAAATGGTGGCTCCGGATTTTTTGATATCATCAAGTGTTGGGTTTGTGGAATCGCCGAGCCATTGTCGGTCAAGCAGAAATGCAACAAACAGACCGATTCTTCCGCCGCGAATTAAGCCGCTACCGGCAATATTGCCCACGAGTTTCGATGAAGATATTCCAGACGCAATCTTCTGGGCGCACACTCCCGCTTTGTAAGAATTCACTGTCTGAACAATGCTTGGGACGGTTGCGGTTAAAACGGTTCCAATGGCAAGCAGGAGCGGCAGATATCTTACAAGTCCTGGTCTTTTCAGTTTCCACGGTTCCACGCGCATGCTGAAGAAAAGCGCGACACTGCCAAACACAAATGGCAGAACAGGATAAAAATATCGCACGTCTTTTATTGAAACCCAAACTGGCAGGTAGACAATGCAAATCGCAAAAACCGGAAGCAGTAAACGAAACCAGCTCATTGAACTTAAATAGTCTGTTTCGCCCCATTTAAAGAACCATCGCAACGAGGCAAACACGAGAAAGGCTACCACAGGGTGAAGGAGAAGGAGCAAGGCAACGACGATTAACAGGTTTCGCCCGATGAGTTTAAGTTGGTATAAGAAGTTTGAAAGACTCGATATTGGCGACCAGTACTTATAAGGGAGGGAAACCGGGTCTTCCCAGTTTGTAACGCGTCCCTGTTCTGGCGTGTGGAATTGCGTGGCAAACGGGTGAACATGTTCTTGCAATTCTGGACCTACAATGGCATGAGCAATTACGGCGCTCGAGGATATGGTGAATTTTCCGTATTTCATCGAGACGGCGGTTATCCAGAGAGCGCTGATAGCCAGGAATACAGCAAAAATTTTTATTGCGGCTTTTAACGCCGAAAAGAATTTGTGCCTTTCGCACACGAAAACAATCATTACGAATAATGCGATGAAAAGGATAGATATTGGGAACGCAACTGGTTTTGCGAGGAATGAAAGTCCAAGAAATGCGCCTGTAAACAGCCAGTTGTATCCGTTTGCGTTACGATTGTCGGGGATTATTTTGGCGGCGGCGAGGGTAAGCAATCCGCTCATTAGAAGGTCCGGTGTTATTTGTTGAACAGACCAGATGAGGCTTGCAACGCCAGCCACGAGTCTGCCTGCGGCACCCCATTCTTCTTTAACTCCGCACCGTTTGAAAAAATGGTCGCACGCAAAATAGAAAATAATAGCAGAAATTGCCATTATTATTCTTGCGGAGATGAGCGGTTCAATGCCGAGCAAAAGCAATGGCGCAACCATCCAGCTAAAGAGTGGTCCCCAGTAACTGTTTATCGCCATGCTAAGATTGCCATCTGCGTAATATTTTGCAATCCGCAAATAAGCCACGGCGTCCGCGTTCATTGAATGGCGGAAAAACCATCCGCAGATTATCAAACCCGCAATTAACAAAATTGTTGTTAATTTGTTTATTTTTTTATAGTTCATACCCCTGAGTCGTGCCCAATTTTTCGATAGAATAAAAAATAATCAATATTATATGGTTTAAAATCCATTTTCATATATCTCTTTTTTTAAAACCGCAATGAATGGGAGATTCCTGAATCTTTCCGCAAAGTCAAGTCCGTAACCAACAACAAAAAAATCCGGGATTTCAAATCCGACATAATCAGCTGATATATTGACAACTCTGCGCGATGGTTTATCCAGAAGGACGCAGGTTTTAAGACTGTTAGGATTTAATTTGCCAAGTTTCTCAACTGTTGCGCGGAGTGTTTTTCCGGTGTCAAGAATATCATCGAGGATTAATACATCTTTTCCGTTAATCTCAAATTTAATCTCTTTTGTTATTGTTATTTCTTTTGCAATTGTCTCTGAGCCGTAGCTTGACATGCCAAGAAAATCCAGTTTCAAGGTCAAATCCAGACACCTGACGAGGTCTGCAAGAAACACCACTGTGCCGCTTAATAAAGCAATTATTACGAGTTCGCGCCCTTCGTAGTCTTTCTGCAATTGCAACGCCAGTTGTTTGACACGTCTGGAAATCTCCTGCTGACGAATCAGAACAAAATCAATCTCGCCTCGCCATTTTGATGGCGGTTTAAGCCTTCTGTTTTCATTTATCACATAAACATTCATTGTAAAATTCGTGTTGCCGCTTTAATTATGAATATCAATTTTCCATGAAACCACGAACTTAACGCGCAAACTAAAAATCAACGAAATTCATACTACATATTAACAGAGAAAATCCGCAACCAAATTTTATAAACCAGCGTTTTGCAAACATTAGAATACGGGAAAAGATTGCGTTTCCAGTTGAAACAGAAAATATTACACAAAGGTGCGAAGAGAATGTTCACTTTTTGATTTGCCCGGATGAGCGGAAAAACTGGTGGGTGAAAAGGTAGATTCCGCGGTCTTCGGAGGTTACAAGCAATCCCTCGGACACAAAACAACACCCTTCAATGTGTTCGTTTTTGAATTTTACATGATTCATCTTCGCCGTTCCAGCTGTGGAAACATCTCCATTAATCTGGAAGGAGTAGGTGCCGTTTTTTGCCGTCAACGCAAGCAACATACCGTCCGTGGAAATATCAGCCCCGGTGACCGGAGATTTTACAGGAAGTCGTGCGACGAACTGGAGTTTTATCGGGTTGTTGGTGTCGTTGAGGTTGAATCTAAAAATCTCCGCCTGTGCATCGTTGAAGACTTTAGAAATTACGTATCCATAGCCCTTCCAGATAAATAGCGACTCGCAGTCGAAAGGCTTTTCTGCGAAAGCGAGTCGCCACGAACGTTCAATGCCAATTACGCCGCTCTTTTTTGCCGGGTCCGGTTCTTTGATTCTATGAACGGCGAGAATGTTTCGCTTTGCATCGTTGTTCCCGATGTCGGCAATATAGATGTTGCCGTTTTCATCCCGGGCAATGTCTTCCCAGTCAACTATTGCACTGCCTGTAACGACAAATTCGGCGTGTGTTTTTCCTGTTCTGTCAATCGCATATAGAACCGAGCGCGTG
>JAOADO010000006.1:43880-50677 GCA_026417275.1 Verrucomicrobiia bacterium | reverse complement strand
CGCACATACAGATGACGCATTGCGCAATGTTTTAACCTCTCTAAGAGAACTCACAAAAGGAAGACTATTGCTCACTTTCGGTTGCGGTGGAAGCCGCGACACCACAAAACGTTTCAAAATGGGAGAAGTTGCCGCCGAACTCGCCGACTACACCATCATCACAACAGATAACCCCAGAAAAGAATCGCCTCAAAAAATTGCCTCTCAAATTGTAGAAGGCTTTGTCGCTCACAGACAAGACGGTTTCGAAATAGAACTCGACCGCAAACGAGCCATCCAATCCATTATCTCTATGGCTAAACCGGGCGACACCGTCCTAATTGCGGGAAAAGGTCACGAAACTTACCAGGAATTTCAAGATACAATCGTTCCTTTTGACGACCGCGTCTACGCACGAGAGAGCCTCGAAAACCTTGGCTACTCAGAACGCAAATGGAATTCATTAAAACTTTTATAAAACAAAATCTTTGTGGAAAAACGTTCTTTGAAATACTTTGTTGAATCCTGCGACGGCGGGCTCCTGGGCGACGCAGTACCAGAACTCGAAGCCTCCGGCGTCTCCACAGATTCCCGAGCCATCAAACCGCAAGAACTATTTATCGCCCTGAGCGGAGAACGATTCAACGGACACGATTTTGTTGCCGACGCCTTTGCAAAAGGCGCCATTGCGGCAGTTGTCGAAAACAACTGGATAGAAAAAATCAAAAAAAACAACCAACAACTCCCGCACGGCACCTACATCGTCGTTCAGAACACCCGAAAGGCACTCACACAAATTGCCGCCCGTTACCGTTCAGAATTCAAAATCCCATTCATTGCGGTTTGCGGCTCAAACGGCAAGACCACCACAAAAGATATTATTGCTTCAGTTCTGAGCGTTAAATTTAACACCCTCAAAAACATCGCAAGTTTCAACAACGATATCGGAGTCCCGCTTACACTGCTAAACCTCAATCGCGAACACCAGGTAGCAGTGGTCGAAGTTGGAACAAATCACCCGGGCGAACTCAAACCGTTGCTGGATATCATCTGCCCCCAATTCGGCATTATCACAAGCATAGGTAGAGAACACCTCGAATTTTTTAAATCAATGGAAACAGTCGTCAAAGAAGAAGGACAACTTGCGGAGTGCCTACCCGTGGATGGAAAATTATTCATTCACGTCAACAACCAGTGGGCACAAAAAGTTTTGCTTCGCAGTCGCGCGCCAGTAATTACTATCGGGTTGGGAGGAACTTCAAACTGGCGCGCGAATGTCCTCCTCTCATCTCTGCACAAGGTAAGATTCGCCGTCGAATCGTTTTTAACCGAATATTGCGGAGAATACGAAGTACCACTGGCAGGCAAACATCAAGCGGCAAACGCACTGCTTGCAATCGCCGTCGGCGCAGAATTCGGACTCTCAAAAGAACAAATCCAAACAGGATTGTCTACACTAAAACAACCAGCCATGCGCATGCAAATAGAAAACTGGAACGGCACCTGGATATTAAACGACGCCTACAACGCAAATCCAGACTCCATGACCGCGGCACTCAACTGGTTGTCTGAATTACAGTGTAATGGAAAAAAAATCGCAGTCCTCGGCACAATGGCGGAACTCGGAGAATTCACAGAAACCGAGCACATCGAAATAGGTAAACTCGCCGCAACACTGAGTATTGACATCTTGATTGCCGTGGGCGAATATGCTCCTCTGCTCGCTAAAGGAGCAAAAGATTCAACAAACAAAAAAATTGAAGTTTTTTTGGACATAAAAGACGCGGCTAACAGGCTCAAACAAATATGTTCAAAAGACGATATCTTGCTCGTCAAAGCCTCGCGTTCAGCGCGTCTTGAACAAATTATTAACCTTTTAAAATCTTAGGACTTAACATGGCTCGAAGTCTTAAAAAAGAAACATTAAAAAATAAAACGATTGCAACTAACAATGCAACAGACAAAAGCGAACGATTAAAACATAAAAATCAGTTCGCTCTGCCTGAATTTATATATCAGTTCATTGCTCCGGACATGCTCAAACATGCTGGCTTTGACTCCGGCGCCCGTATCGAACATAGACATGATTAGTTTGATTTAATGCTGTACTACCTTGCGCAATATATAAACGAACAAGTGGCAGGCACAGAATGGGAAAGCGCCTTCTCATGGCTACGTCTGTTCCGTTATATCTCATTCAGAAGCGCAGGCGCCGCCGTCACTGCCCTTTTCCTGAGCTGGTGGTATGGACCACGAGTCATCCAATGGCTAAAAGAACTAAAAATTAGACACGAATTCCAGGAATCTGACCCCACCTCACAAACCTACATCGACCCGCGCAAAAAACCAGAAAAATACGGCACACCTACCATGGGCGGTCTAATGATTGTCGTCGTAATTGACATCACAACCCTCATCTGGGCTCAATGGATTAAAATCGTAATCCTCACACTATTCACAATAGTTGTCCTCTGCATACTCGGATTCATCGACGATTTCATGAAACTTAAATACCGCAACACCGAAGGCGTAAAAAGCTTCATAAAACTCTACGTCCAGGGCGCTCTAACCGCCTTCGCCGCATGTTACCTCCTCTGGAACGACGACACACACAAACTAATCAGCGAAGTAATGCTACCATTCGTAAAAGACCCGATTCTTGTCGGTTCAACAGGCGCCATCGTAGGAATCATCATCACCACATTCGCCATCGTAGGCACATCAAACGCCGTCAACCTTACAGACGGCATGGACGGACTCGCCATCGGTTGCATGGTCATTGTCACCTTCGTCTTCGTAGTCCTCACATACGTGGCTGGCAACGCTGTTTTCGCAAAATATCTTCAAGTTCCATACGTCCCCGGTGCCGGCGAATTAACAGTTTTCTGCTCGGCTATGATTGGCGCTGGTCTCGGCTTCCTATGGTTCAACTGCCATCCAGCAATGGTTTTTATGGGCGACACAGGCTCCCTTGCCCTCGGCGGCGTACTCGGCATGGTGGCCGTCCTCATCCATCAACCGCTTGTCCTGCCAATCGCAGGTGGAATTTTTCTAATCGAAGCGCTCTCTGTCATAATCCAGCGCAGCTGGTTCAAATACACAAAACTAAAATACGGCGCAGGCAGACGCGTCTTTAAAATGGCGCCAATTCACCACCACTTCCAACAACTGGGCTGGAAAGAATCGCAAATCGTTACACGCTTTTACATTATCTGCGTCTTATTCGCGGTAATGGCTCTATCAACTTTAAAAATACGATAAATGGACAATCTGTTAAAAAATCTTAACGGCAAAAATGCGCTCGTAATCGGGCTGGGCAAAAGCGGCATCGCCGCGGCGCAACTCCTTTCAAAACTCGGCGCCACAGTAACCGCCACAGACTCATCCGACACCCCTGCCCTCCAGAAAATTGCCGCCAAACTTAAGGAATCAAACATTAAAATTCTCCTCGGAACATATCCACAGCCACAAAAATTTGACCTCGCAGTCGTAAGCCCGGGCGTACCAACCCACACCGGTTTCGTTAAAGACTTAATCTCCAACAAAATTCCAGTCATTGGAGAAATCGAACTCGGATTCAACTTCTTAAACAAATCAAAAATCATTGCCATCACCGGCACAAATGGCAAAACAACAACAACCGAACTCATAGAAAAACTGTTCAAAGACGCTGGCTACTCATCAATCGCATGCGGCAATATCGGATTGCCGCTCTGCCAAATAATCCTCGACGAAGCCAATTACGACTTCCTTAGCCTCGAAATAAGCTCCTTTCAACTAGAAACAATAAAGAATTTTAAACCACACATCGCTATTCTAACCAACATAACACCAGACCACTTCGACCGATACAAATCAATCGAAGAATATGCCATTACCAAAGCCAAAGCATTTGAAAACCAGAACCACAACAACTTTGCCGTAATCCAGAAAGACGCTCTTAACCAACTACATAACTACAAAATCAAAATACCTTCAAAAATAATTACTTATAGTTACTCAGACTCCTCCTCCGATGTATACCTTGATTCTACCACCAACACAATAATATCCCGCTCAGATACAATCGGTCCACTTAAAATCTGCCTCGACTCTTTCAAACTAAAAGGCGTTCACAACGCCGAAAACCTGATGGCGGCAATAATCTCCGGCAGAATATCTAACATCCCTATCAACACCATAATTTCATCCCTCGGCGCATACTCACCAGCTCCACACAGATGCGAATTAGTCGCCGAAATCAACGACATTAAATTCATAAACGATTCCAAAGCAACAAACGTGGATGCGGTTATAAAAGCAATACTATCCTTTGGATACCCACAACACAGAAAACACAACATATTGTTAATTGCCGGCGGTAAAGACAAAGGATTCAATTTCGACGAAATACAGCCACTGCTAAAAGAAAGAGTCAAACGCGCGTTCCTCATCGGCGAAACTGCCGAAAAAATAAAAAAGAGCTGGGAAAATTTTACAAAATGTGAAATCGCGCAAACCATTGAAAATGCAGTACTTATGGCGGCAAAAGAAGCACAGCCAGGCGATATTGTACTACTTTCGCCTGCCTGCTCAAGCTTTGACCAGTTCAACAACTACCAACATAGAGGCGAAATATTTAAAAATGAAGTAAAAAAGTTACTGAATAACAACATATTGTGTACTAAACAAGATAAGACACAACATAATGTTGTTGCAAATTTTTAAATTTGGAGTTTGATTTGAAAAAACGGATTTTAATCCGGCGCAAAAACGTTGCGTTCGGATACAAAAAATAAATAAAAAACAAAAAAGACAGTAATAAATGCCATGAACTCGCAAAATATGATGAACGGCGCTCCAATGGAGCAACAAACAAAGTCAAAATCGAATATCCTCATCCCGGTATTAGCAATACTCGGGGTACATGTGATATTACTGGGCGCTCTGCTCCTGCAGGGATGCAAAGACAAACCATCCGCAAATGTGGCAGACAACTCAATCGTAACAAACCTGCCATCCATAACTTTCAGCAATCCTCCAATAGTGGATGCAACAGCAACGGTTCCGCCCACACAGCCTCCTACGGTAGGGTCGACGCCACCAGCAACCACCACTACAACACAACCTATTCAACCAACAACAGTTGCTAACTCCACACTCACTCCACCCCCTGTGCTCCAAACACAACCGACACTCACAACTCCAACATTGTCTGGAACCGGCGGACTCATCGAACACAAAATCGAAAGCGGTGAATCATTCGCCACCATTGCAAAGAAATACGGCGTTTCCGTTGACGCCATAGTAAAAGCCAACCCAAACGTCAACCCGCGCAGACTCCAAATCGGACAGGTCATTAAAGTCCCTGAAAAATCAGACACAACCACTCCATCGGTCGCGGCAACAACTTCAGCCCCAACAACCACAGAAAAAACCAAAACCACACAATCATCAACAAAAACTGCGTCAGTCTCAACATCCGACGCCAAAGTCTATATTGTAAAACCCGGCGATAACCTGACTAAAATTTCAAAGACACACGGTGTAACGGTTCGCGAATTGAAAGCCGCAAACAACCTTAGCACCGAAAAAATAAATGTTGGTCAGAAACTCAAAATCCCTGTCAAAAACCAATCTCCATCATCCCCGACTCCAAAGACACCGGCAAATGAAAACACCATTGACAACTCATTGCCGAAACCGCCGCCGGCAAATGTATAATTAGAATCAATCGCCTATAGTGGGGATTTTCAGAAACAAAAATTTGCGGGCAATAGTAGCCATGAATGAAGCACAATGAATAATCGGCTCGTCAGCGCTCTGCTAATCTTTTGCGTATCTATATTGCTCGGGCTTGGCATGGTTATGCTCTCAAGCGCAAGCATAGCAAAAGGTGGCGCCATCTATTTTGATATGCAACTACGATGGACTGGCATCGGATTCATTGCGCTTATCCTCTGCGCCGTTGTGGATTATCGCCGTCTCAAATCAAAAAAAATCATCATCACACTGTGCGCTGTTGCGGCGTTGCTACTAATTGCAGTTCTAATTCCAGGAATTGGAATGAAAATCAAAGAAACGCGCCGATGGATTAACATTGGCGGATTCAGACTTCAACCATCTGAATTTGCCAAACTCGTCACCATCCTCGCATTAGCCTTTTACTGCGAATACAACGCGCGTTTTATGAAAAAATTCATTCCAGGCATAGTGATTCCGTCGCTCATCATAGGGTTCATGGCAGGACTGATTATGGTTGGCAAAGACTACGGCGGAACACTACTCCTTGGAATTGTGTCCCTGACCATCCTCACTATAGGCGGCACAAGACTAATCTACCTGTTCCTCATCTGCATTGTCAGCGCATCCCTTTTTGCCGCTGCAATATGGGAAAATGAAAATCGCCGTGCCAGATTGCTCGCCTTTATGTATCCGGAAAAATACGCAGAAACCCTTGCCTGGCAGAATGAACAGGGCAAAATTGCGCTTGGCGCCGGCGGCTGGTCCGGACGCGGCCTCGGAGATTCCCGTCAAAAACTTGGATTCATGCCAGAACATCACACAGACTTTATCCTCGCCGTTATTGGCGAAGAACTTGGACTCAGAGCAACACTACTCATTGTCCTGCTCTACACTATCATGGTGTTTTTAGGAGGTGTAATCGCCTGGCGAGCAAACGATATCTTCGGTTTATTAATAGCTGCCGGCATTACAACACTTATCGGGATGCAAGCCTTCATCAACATCGCAGTAGTCACAGCTGTAATACCCAACAAAGGACTTCCACTGCCATTTATAAGCTACGGCGGCTCGAACCTGGTTATTCTAATGGCAGG
>JAOADO010000006.1:0-43870 GCA_026417275.1 Verrucomicrobiia bacterium | reverse complement strand
ACTTAACATAGCTTTGCGAAGCCAATCCGAAGCCCCTGAAATTGAACACAGCGAACTAGAACCACAAACATCAACAATTTAACCGATTTTCCGTGCAATGAATAAAGCGCATGTGGCAGTTGCTTGCGGCGGAACGGGAGGGCATATATTCCCGGGGCTCGCAATCGCAGACAAACTCATCCGCAATGGTTGCGACGTAACACTTCTTATCTCACAAAAAGAAATTGACCGCCGCGCCTGTGCTTCGATATCAAACCTTCCCATACTCGAATTGCCAGCCTACCCTTTAAACCTCGAAGGATTCTTCCGATTTTTCTCTGGTTCGTTCCGCTCCATTTCCACATGCTTTAAATACTTCAAAAACAAACCACTACACGCCGTTTTTTCCACCGGCGGTTTCACAAGCCTTGCCCCAATTGTTTACGGTAAATTAAAAGGCTCAAAGATTTACATCCATGAATCCAATTCTATACCAGGAAAAGCCAACAAAATCCTATCGCATTTAGCATCACAAGTTTACATTGGTTTCAAAAGTGCTCAGAAATTTCTACCAGAATCAAAAGTAAAATTAACAGGCACACCTGTAAGACCAGCGTTTTTTAACCTCGACCAACAAAAATGCAGATTACAACTTGGAATTGACCCGAACCGCGAGACATTGCTCATCGCTGGTGGCAGTCAGGGAGCAAGACCAATCAACGAACTTGTGTTATCCGCCCTGTCCATATTCAAAGAACGCTTACAAAACTGGCAATTCCTGCACGTCACTGGCGCAAACGATTTTGAACTTGTAAAAAATGCTTACGAACAAAGCGGTCTGCCTTCAAAAATCTACGATTTTACAGACGAAATGCCAATCCTTCTTGGCGCCGCCACCGTTGCCGTAAGCCGTGCCGGCGCTTCATTCCTTTCCGAACTTGCCGCCGCAAAAGTACCACCGGTTCTAATCCCCTACCCTTTTGCTGCAGACAATCATCAGTTCTACAACGCATTGACTTTTGTTAAACTCGGCGCCGCAAGAATGCTCGAACAAAACAAAGCAACACCCGAACTCCTGACAGGCATGATTCTCCAGCTTAGCGAAGACTCCCAATTCCGCATGCGAAGCCTCGAAGCGCTCTCAGAACTTTGTTTCCCAGATGCCGCAGACACAATTGCAAACCATATAATTACAGGCATTAAAACAAAATTTAACGATAAAGTCTCCTTTCAACCATCCGGTTCAATCTGGACCAAACAAACGACAAACAACAATAACAACTTATTAACGGAACACTCAAAAACCGTGCTCGTAAAATGACCGTCGCAGATTGCAAAATAAAAAACTTTAGCAAAAACGATAGGTTTTACCTAATCGGCATCGGCGGTTGCGGGATGAGCGCACTTGCGCATATCCTCATTGATTCAGGATACTCCGTTTCCGGTTCAGATACTCAAAAAAGCATTTACACAGAACAACTTATAAATCGCGGAATCCAGATTTTCTATAACCACTCCCCCGAAAATATTGCCTCTTTTCAACCATCTATCGTCGTCCACACCTCTGCGGTAAACAACGACAATCCAGAACTCAATTGGGCATTAAAACAAGGATTGCAAATATTTCGGCGAGGCGCCCTCCTTTCTCAAATTACAAAAAATCTAAACCCGATTTGTATCGCCGGGATGCACGGAAAAACCACAACAAGCGCCATGCTCGCATATGCCCTCCAGCAACTCAACCACTCCCTCGGTAACGCCATAGGCTGGAACATACCTCAACTGGAAAGAAACGGCAAAGTAAACTGCACCCACCTGACTAAAAACAACCTATCAAACAAATACTTTACCATAGAAACAGACGAAAGCGATGGCACTTTCACCCTCTTCTCGCCAGCCCATTCCATTGTGCTAAACATTGACCGCGAACACATGGATTACTTCGGCAACTTTGAAAGACTAAAAACCGAGTTTTCCAAATTCATAACCAGAACATTCGGACACGCCGTATACTGCATTGACAGTGAAGAACTTGCAAAATTGGCTTGCGGTAAAACAAACGCTGTCTCCTACGGGCTGTCCGAATCAGCTTCCTATCGTCTCGTAAACTTCCAATTCCATTCAAAAAAAGGCTGGAAATTCGAAGTTTTAAAAAACGGCAATCCACTGGGCAAATTTAACTTGCAACTGCTTGGCTTGCATAATGTCCTGAATGCAACAGCCGTTATAACAATGTTAGATTTACTTGAATTCAAATATGAACAAATACTCCCCGTAATCGCGTCATTTAAAGGTGCAGAACGACGCCAGCAAGAACTTTATAACGACGGCTTTGTTCAAATATTTGACGATTATGGACATCACCCGCAGGAAATCAAAGCAACAATTAATGCTCTCAACCCATTTATTAACAATAGATTACTGATTGTATTTCAACCACACCGCTATACGAGGACAATAGATTTGCTTAAAGAATTTGGATTATGTTTTGAAGGCGCTTCAAAAATATGGATTATGGATATATACGGAGCCGGGGAAAAACCAATCAAGGGCGTCACAAGCGAACTCATTGTAAATGAATTAAAGAAAAATGGATACGATGCCGAATACGAACCTTCAGAAACTACTGTGGCTGAAAAAGTTTTAAAGGAATTACAAGTCGGAGATATTGCCCTGTTCTGCGGGGCGGGCGCAGACGTTACACGCGCGGCTCATAACCTTTCAAACATCTTAAAATCAAAGGTTTACGGTTTTGATTGCAACAGAGAGAATAAAATGCAAAATCAACGTAACACAATGATAAGTCATTGATTCTTAATCTATTGTGAACTGTTTTAGAGAACAACTTGTAAAATTACTGGGTAGTAGCGAACGCCTGCTTCTGAATGCGCCGTTGGCTACAAAAACAACTTTTGGCGTCGGTGGAAACGCGGATTATTTCGTGGAAGCAAAGGACGATGTTGAATTGCGCGGTATTTTACAGATTTGTAATCAAAACGGGGTAAAATTCCATATTTTAGGAAAGGGTTCTAATACAATTGTCAAAGATGGCGGCTTCAGGGGAGTGGTAATTCAATTAACAGGCAGATGGTTTGAAAAAATAGCGGTTGATGGGACAAAGATTGAATGCGGGGCGGGAGTAAGATTAAAATCCTTAGTTATTGAAGCGCAAAGGAATTCGATTGGTGGATTTGAATTTTTAGAAGGAATTCCCGGAACCGTAGGCGGTGCTCTTAAGATGAACGCAAGTGCGATGGGCTCTCAAATTTCTGATGTTATAACGTACTTAAAAATAATGACTTACGGTGGTGATATTAAAGAGATATCAAAGGAACAGGCGGGATTCGGTTATCGTAATTGTCAGGTTTTGAAAGACGCTATTGCGATTGGCGCAACATTTTGCGGAATAAAAGCCGATAAAGAAGTGATTGCAAAAAAGATGGAATCCTTTGCAAATAAAAGGTTTGCAAGCCAACCTAAATATAGGAGCGCAGGTTGTGTGTTTAAAAATCCGTATGGTTGTTCTGCTGGAAAAATTATTGATGAACTTGGTTTAAAAGGTTTAATGATAGGCGGTGCTATGATTTCGCGTGAACATGGGAATTTTATCGTTAATGTAAATCAAGCAAAGGCAAAAGATATACTCGAACTGGTTGACAAGGTTCGTAAAGAGGTGAAAAACAAGCATGGGATTGACCTTGAACTTGAGGTTGAAGTAATCGGGGAGGATTGAGCCGATGAAAGATATAATTATCACAGTTTTATATGGTGGAAAATCCGCCGAGCGTGAGATTTCCATAAAATCTGGCATGGCTGTTGCAAGGGCTTTAAGGTCAATTGGTTATACTGTTCTTGAAGTTGATCCTGTAGATGATGATTGGGTTATCCCGTCCGGTACGGATGTTGTTTTTCTGGCGTTACACGGGACATTTGGTGAGGACGGCACCATTCAACAAAAACTGGAAGAACTCGGGGTTTCCTACACTGGGTGCGGTCCTGAGGCGAGTCGGATTGGTTTTGATAAAGCTGAGACAAAAAAACGGTGTATTGAGAACAGTATTCCAACTGCTCGTTTCATGACTGTGAGTTCTGTGGATTCTCCCCCACCTTGTGGTTTTAATTATCCTCTGGTAATAAAACCTGTCAGGCAGGGTTCAAGTGTTGGTTTGCAAATTGTGGAGAAACCTTCCGATTGGCAAAGTGCGTTGATAAAATCATTTGAGTTCGATTGTGCGGTTATTGTGGAGGAATTTGTTATGGGACGGGAGGTTACAGTGCCTGTGCTTGGGGATGAGGCTTTTCCGATTGTGGAGATTCGTCCTAAGAGCGGGCGTTACGATTACAGCAGTAAGTACACTGTTGGAGCGACTGAATATATTTGTCCTGCGGAATTTGATGCAGAGACGACAAAGAGGATTCAGAATATTGCTTTGCAGACATTTAAAGCCATCGGAGGGAGGGATTATGCCCGCGTGGATATAATCGTCAGGAATGACGGGGTGCCTGTGGTGCTGGAGATAAACACATTGCCAGGGATGACGGAAACGAGTTTGTTCCCTAAATCTGCGGCGGCGAAAGGGATTTCGTATCCGCGTTTATGCGAGATGATGGTGGAGTTTGCAATGCGACGAACAGGAATTGGCAAATCGGGTTCAATGAAGAGATTTATGTAAAATGTGGCCATTTAAATCGAAAAAAAATGTAAAGGGGAATGCTCGTCGAGATATCCTCTATTTTGAGGAAGAATCGCCATTCAAACGCAAGGCGCGTGTCAAACATGCAATAATTGTATGGGTTGGCAGGTTGCTTGCGCTTGGGTTGGTGATAATTCTTGCAGCGATGTTTGCTGATTTCTTTAAGAGGACTTTTCTTTATAAAAATCCCGCGTATGCGATAAAGGTTATTGATATACAGACGGACGGGGTTATCTCCAGGGAACAGATTCGCAGGTGGGCAGGAGTGCAGGTTGGTGATAATCTTATTGCTCTTGATATTAGCCGTGTAAGGAGAGATTTGGAGTTGGTGCCCATGATAAAGACTGTGTCTGTGGAAAAGGTGTTGCCAAGTACATTGAGGATTCGAGTTGCCGAGCGGGAGCCAATAGCAAAAGTTTTAATGACAGACGGGCTTGGTCATGAGACGGTTTATACGCTTGATGATAGCGGTCAAGTAATGGTGCCGTTGCATTATACGCAGATGGATGCGCCAAAGCCGACGAATGATTTTTTGCCGACAATTATCGGGGTTGGTCGGGCAGATTTGAGAATCGGGTTTAAAGTTACCTCGCCGCAGTTGCTTGCGGCTCTAAGGTTGATTGTGGCTTTTGAGCGTTCGCCTATGTCTGGTTTGACTTCGATTAAAACGGTGGACGTTTCGTTTCCAGGTATTTTGCAGGTTATGACTGAAGAAGGGAGTTCAGTTGTGTTCAGTCCTGACCAGTTTGATATTCAATTTCGACGATGGAGAATGGCATATGAGTATGGGCGGCAGATAGGCAAAGCGCTTGCTACGCTTGATTTATCTGTGGCAAACTACGTTCCCGCAACATGGAGGGAAATTACAAGTGTTAACATTAAAAAGCCTCAGGAAAAACAAACTAAACCGTTGAGAAGGAAAAATGCCTAAAAACACGAATATAATTGTTGGGCTTGAGATTGGGACGTCAAAGATATGCACCGCTGTTGGGGAAGTTGACGAGCGTGGTGCAGTTGCGATTATAGGGCTCGGGCAATCACGTTCAGACGGCGTGCGCAAAGGTGAGATAGTGGATTTTGAAAGGGCGGCAGACGCGATAAGGGTGGCGCTTGCTGAGGCGGAGCAGACGAGCAATGTGGAGATTCGGTCGGTGTATCTTGGTGTCAGTGGGGCACATATACAGGCTTTTACAAGTCATGGTTTTCATCCGATTCCCACGGCAGACCGTCAGATAACCGAAGAAGATGTTCAGGAGGTTTTGAGAAATGCAAAGACGGTGAATCTTCCAGAAGGGAATATTGTTATCCATGCGATTCGACAGAATTTTTCCGTTGATGGAAACGCCGATGTGCGGAATCCTGTTGGATTGCTGGGACGAAAGTTAGAAGTTGATGTGCTTGTGGTGCACGGGATGCAAACGCGTCTTCAAAATCCGATTAAACTTCTGAAAGAAGAATTGTTGTTGAATGTGGAGCATACTGTTTTCAATGGCATAGCGGCATCGCTTGCCACTCTTGACGCCGAGCAGAAGGAGCTCGGAACACTTGTAATAGACCTTGGCGGAGGCACAACGGATTATGTGGCGGTGGTGGATGGGTTAATAAAGCATTGCGGTGTTATTGCTGTGGGAGGAGACCATATAAGCAATGACCTTGCCGTTGGTTTAAAGGTGCCGCTGGGGCGTGCCGAGAAACTCAAAACCGAATATGGTTCGGCAATAGTGCCGAATGAGGTGAAAGGGAAATTTATTTCGATTCAAAATGAGTTAGGATTGCCAGCCAAAAACATAAATCTTGAAAACTTGCATTTGATAATGTCCGCCAGATTGGAGGAGTTGTTTGAGATTATTTATCATGATCTTGAAGAACACGGCATTCTGGATGATTTGAGGGGCGGTATTGTTATATGCGGCGGCGGCGCCAGAATACCAAGAATCACAGAACTTGCTGAGCGGATTTTCCAGTTGCCAACAGTTGTTGGAACGCCGAAAGGTTTCGGCGGAATAAGTTCTTCATTGAACAAGCCAGAGTTTGCAACGGCGCTGGGGTTGATTAAGTTTGGATGTTTCCGTAAGAAAACCACGTCGAAGAATTCTGGGTTTAAGGAACTAATAAGAAGCGCGATAAGCGGAATTTTTCCGATGAGGAATCAGTAACATTTGAGACGGAGGCAATATGAATGAAATAAAGGAACAGGGTGTCGTTGAAAAATGCGAGAATAATAAGGGTATTAATTTTCGTGTTATTGGAGTAGGTCGTGCAGGATGCAAAGCAGTGAGCAGAATGTTTGAGCGCGGGATGAACGCTGTGCGGCTTATTGCGATGGACACGGACGCACCGTCTCTTGAGCAGTGCAATGCGCACGAACGGTTGTTGCTCGGGATAAACGCAACGCGCGGAATGGGTTCTGGAGGCGACCCAGAACGCGGTCGGATTTCCGCTCTTGAGTGCATAGAGCAGATTCGAAATTTGTGTGCAAATGGCAATGTGGTATTTATTATCGCCGGACTTGGTTGTGGAACAGGTACTGGAGCAACGCCAATAGTTGCCCAGATTGCAAAAGAATGTGGGGCGTTGACGCTTTGCATTGTTACCATGCCGTTCGATTTTGAAGGCGGGCGGGCGCGGCGGCAGGCGTTTATGGGATTGCGGGCTTTGCACAGTTTTGCGGATGGAGTGATTTGTTTTCCAAATGATTCTTTTTCAAAAGTAACACCGCAAAGGGTCACTATTCATGAAAATCTCAAAATCGCCAATGATTATCTTGCTGAGGGAATATCCGATTTGTGGAGGCTGTTGACGCATCCTGGTGAGATGAACACCACATTTGCGGATTTGTGCAGTATGTTACAGGGGAAACACGCAAAAAGTTCAATTGTTTCTCTGGAAATTTCTGGCGAAAATAGAGCTGAAAAGTTTTGCGACAGTTTTTTAAAACATCCGCTGAGCGATAATGGAAAGATTCTCAGCGAGGCGCAAAGTGTGCTTATTAATTTCACGAGTAACGGTGACCTGACGACTGAGGAAGTTAAAGTTATTATGGATTTTGTGAAAAAATACGCTAAAAAGGCGTTTTTCAAAGTAGGCGAATCGCTCGATAAAACAATGGATGGGAAGTTAAAAATTACAATTCTCTCAGCCGCAGAAGCCAATATTGAGTTGTCGGCTTTTTCAGGAGCCGCCATTACTACTACAACGGTTCCAAAAGAAAATTTCGCAGATTATTTAAAAGGACAATTAATTTCGAACGAGAGCGAACCACAGGGGCAATTGCAGGACCCCTCAATCATTCCTCCGGCACCGACATTAACTAAGGACGAAATTGAGGAGATTTATCGCGGAAAACACAAGGGATTAACTTCAAAGATAACAAAATTAAAACAGGGAAGTTTTAATTTTGAAGTGGTCTCTCATAATCGTTTTGAAAAAACCAGTCCAACAATTCATAAAGGACAAAATCTCGACATCCCGACTTATATAAGACGTTCGTTGAAGTTGAACTAATCCAGGTTGGGAATGCCCATATTTCTTAAAGATAAGCCGTTAAAATTAAAAGAGATTGATGAATTGAAAAATTGGGATATTTTTTTGTTAATAAAAAGTTTGAAATATTCAAGAATCCTAGATATATTATTTTGCTTTATAAAATTTTAGGTTAAAGACCATGAACAGTGAACTTTGCAAAAGGGCTCTGGAACGAGTTAAGAATCCGAATATATTGATTAACCTTGTGTCGCGCAGGGTGCGCCAGCTTAGTTCTGGCGGTGGCACCATGAGCAGACCATTGGTTCAAACAAGTCATAACATGGGTCTTGCTGACATTGCTCTGCTGGAAATTGCCGAGGGGAAGATTACTTATGAATTGCCCACGGAAACAGATGTTTTAACAGGGGCAGAGCAAAAGGCAAAAAAACGCCGTTAGTTCTGGCAAAAAGTCAGTAGTTTTATCCGATATTTGTAAATAAATAGCCAGGAACAAACGATATTTTATTGAATCAGGAGCCAGCCGGAAGTTAAACTTCTGGCTGGATTGTTTTTATGGGCAATGAGATTGTAACAAATTCCAAGGCGCGTCGGGATTATCATATCCTGGAGGTGATTGAAGCCGGGATTTGTTTGCGCGGGACTGAAATTAAAAGTTTAAGGGAAGGCAGAGGGCAGATAAGCGACGCGTTTGCGCGAATAGAACACGGAGAGGTTTATTTATATAATGCACATATAGATGAATATTCTTGCGGCAGTTGGACTAATCACGACCCAAAGGCGCCGAGAAAACTTTTATTGCACAAATCTGAGATTAGAAAGTTGATGGGGGCTTTATCTACCAAAGGACACGCATTGATTCCTCTTTCTTTTTATTGGAAAGGTAGAAAGGTGAAGGTGGCTCTTGCCCTTGCTAAAGGTAAAGTGGAATACGATAAGAGGCATGATATACGGGAGCGTGAGACGGAGAAGATGTTAAGACGAATTACAATGAGGAGAATGAAAGGTGGGGGGTAGTTTTTTGCCGATTTATTGATGTTTACGGAAGTTTTTTTGGGGAGAACAGTGGTTCGGTTTGTTATTGCATTTTAATTATCAGGTCTTTTTTAATTGTTAAAAAAACAAGTTATGCCTTTTTTAAGCCGCAGAAGCAGAAAATTGTTAATCGCAATATCCATTTTAAGCGCAATTTTTCTCCTTGTTTGTGGACAAACTTTTTTAAAATCGTCGCTGGATGGGGTGCAGTATATAATTTACTGGAGTGGGTGTTTGTTTTTCACCGTGCTTTCGCTTTATTTGTCCCTTGTTGAATTGCGGTTCATAAATCTGGAATCTCGCAATGAATTTAAGACTTTGCTCGGTGAAACAATTGACGAGATTTGCAGAAATCATGATGAAAAGAAAAAACACTCGAAAAAAGACTGAATGGCTGGAGGTTAAGCTATATTACGGAATCGGCATCTTGAAAAATCTCATGTTTAAATTAGTATTACAAAAGATTACATAATATTACAAAAGGTTACATTTGTTAACATTTGCTTGCAATAGATTGGATTTGCCATAAAAAGTAATGCATCGTAAAGCTGGAGTTAGAGGTTAAGTTTGATGAATGAATGGAAAATAACAGCGCGGTCGCATGTGTGTCAATCGTGCGGGAACTCTTTTAAGGACAAAGAGGTTTATCATACCTTTCTGTTTGAAAAGAAGCATGAATTGGCGCGGTTTGATGTTTGCGACGTTTGCTGGAAAAATCAGGGGTCACCAGAATCGGCTTTGCCTGCTGGATTGGATAAAAAGGGTTTCATCTCGTACTGGCAGGGAGTTTATGAAGTGCCGCCTCCGCCTCCGCCCGAACCAATAAAGAAAGAAACTGCGGAGACTTTGTTGCGAAAACTTATTGAGATGAACAATCCAGAATATTCTGCCCCGATTTTTATTCTTGCCGTGATGCTTGAACGTAAAAAAATTCTAAAGGTGAAAAAGGAATTGAATGAAAACGGGAAGAGAATTTTCGTTTATGAGCAGGCAAAAACAGGCGATATTTTTACGATAGCGGACTCTGCGATTGATTTTGAGAAATTAGGAGAAGTGCAAACAAAGGTGGCTCATTTGCTTGAACATGGGATTGAAGAGCAAAAAGGCGAAACGCCGCCAGCTGGTAGTATTTCCGATAATGTGAACAAGAAAACAGCAGAAGGTTCTGTGGATGTGCCAGAGAACAATCAAAATAAAACAGTGGTCGAAAATGGGGTTGTGACACCTGCGGCGGCGGAGCAGACATCTGGAGAAAACAATTAAAACTGGTCGTGAGCGAAAAATTAAAAAAATTAGAGAAAACGATTGGATATCATTTCAAATCTGAAGAACTGCTCAGGCTTGCTTTAACTCATCCATCGTCTTCGAACGCTCCCAATTCCATTGAGAACAATCAGCGGCTTGAATTTTTGGGAGATGCAGTGATTGGTTTGATAATGGCTGGCGAACTTTTCAACGCCTTTCCAGAAAAGGACGAGGGTTTTTTATCCAACGCGCGGTCGAAATTCATAAACGGGAGGGTATTGGCTTGTTGCGCGAGAAAGATTAATCTCGGGGAGTATTTAATAATATCGCAGGCGGAGGAAAACGCGGGATTACGCGAGCGGGATTCATCGCTTTCTGACGCGTTTGAGGCTTTAATTGGGGCGATATATCTTGACAGGGGATTAAGACATGCAAGGCGATTGCTTTTAGAATGTTTTGGAAAGTTGGAGTTAGAAATCAAGGAGCAATATCTTGATAATCCAAAGGGGCATTTACAGGAAATATTGCAAGCCACATCTCAGGAACCACCTAAATACAAAGTTATTAAAACCAGCGGTCCTGACCATGCGAGGGTGTTTGAATGCGCTGTTATGCATCAGGGAAAGATTCTTGGCACTGGCGCTGGAGGAAGCAAAAAGGCGGCGGAAACAAATGCGGCAATTGCGGCTCTTGAGTTATTAAAAAACAACGGCGAGGAGCGCGCAAAAAAGGCGCTCGATTTTTCCGAAAAAAATTTTATAGAGAAAATTAAAAAATCCGTAAAATGACGCAAAAAGGAGACAGTCGAAAATTAGATTCGATAACCAATTTTTTAAAGCCTGGTGAAATAATAACAATTGTTTGCGTTATTGTGGCTTTTTTAGACCAGATTAGCAAACTGGCTGTTATTGAATTGCTCTCGCTTCACGAAGACAGGGTTATAATTGATGGATTTTTTAAACTTGTTTATTGGGGAAATACGGGGGCGGCATGGAGTTTGTTCAGGGACAACAATGAGTTGTTGACTGTAATTTCCCTGCTTGCGCTTTTGTTCCTGTTCATTGTAAGGGATAAATTTGAGACGAGCACATTGAGCGGACAGGCGGCGATGGGAATGATTTTTGGCGGTATTATTGGAAATATAGTTGACAGATTAATTCGAGGTCATGTGGTTGATTTTCTGTATTTTTACGTCATTCAAAGGAGCGGGAATGAACTTGGGTTTCCGGCATTTAATTTAGCAGACCTTTCGATTTGTCTTGGAGTAGCGGTAATGATAATTCTTATAATAACCAAAAAAGAGTTCGAGGAGACTCCGATTCATATGAAGAAAGGTGATTCGCCGAAAGTGGATGATTCTAAAATGACGGTTTTCCCGAACCGCAGTGTTTGCGGTGAGTCGAGTGAAAAACAAGATGGAGAATCGCAAAAGTAAAATGAGCGGTGAACGGGTGGAAAAATTCGTAATACAGGAATCTTTGCCGGGGGAAAGGCTGGATAAATTTGTCGCATCGCAATGTCCGGAGGTGTCAAGGGTCACAATCCAAAGGTTAATTTCTGAGGGATATATAAAAGTAAACGGACAGGTTGTTAAACCAACTTATCATCCTCGCAAGGGGGATGTTGTGGAAATTATTTGGCCTGTGGCGCGCTCATCCGATGTGGTTCCGCAGGAGATTCCCTTGAAGGTAATTTATGAGGATGACGATATTCTTGTTTTGAATAAACAACCTGGCATAGTTGTGCATCCTGGTTCTGGAGTGTCTGACAATACGCTTGTGAACGCATTATTGCATCATTGCGGGGGCAGTTTAAGTGGAATTGGTGGCGTAGTTCGCCCCGGAATTGTACACAGGCTTGACCGCGACACGAGCGGCGTGATGGTGGTAGCTAAGAACGATTTTGCGCATATGGCTCTGGCTGAACAGTTTGCTAAACGAAAGACTTTTAAAGTTTATAACGCTATTGTGTGCGGTCATCTTGAGCAGAAGATTGGCGATATTCAAACTTACATTGTCCGTGACCAGATTCATCGTCATAGAATGTCTGTTGCCACACATTATCACAAAGGCGGGCGCATGGCGCGGACAAGTTATACGGTTGTGGAAGAAATGTTTTGCTCGTCTCTTGTCGAGGTGGTAATCCACACGGGGCGGACTCACCAGATTCGTGTTCACTTTCAGCATCTTGGACATCCAGTTTTTGGAGACCAGATATATGGAGTTAAAACGAATAAAAAGTTGTATCAACTAACGGGGTACAAGCCAGAGAGATTGCTTCTACACGCAAGGAGGCTCGATTTTATTCATCCGCGTACAATGGAACCGGAATCATTTGAGGCGGAATTGCCCAATGATTTCCGCGCCGCTCTACGTGTTTTGCGACAATTAGCGGCTGATAGCCACAGCGGCGATGCAGATGCTCAAGATTCGATTAGTTAAAACCAATCTTTTCAATCCGCGCAAATACTATATTAACTTATTTTTTATCCTGGTCTGTTGAATAGAAAGGCAAAGTGGATAAATTGATAGATAAAAAATGGTATGGTTAAAAGATTTGCCCTGCCTGATATGGGAAGAAAAATTTTATGCGGTGGTCTATTAAAATTGCACGAATCGCCGGGATTGATGTGAAACTTCACGTTACTTTTATCCTGTTTTTAGCCTGGATAGGATTTACGTATTACATGCTTGGCGGACTTGTTGCAATGTTTGATGGTTTGATTTTAGTGTCAGCTTTGTTCGGGTGCGTTCTGCTTCATGAATTTGGACATGCATTAGCCGCGCGTTCATTTGGGATTCGAACGCCTGACATTACTTTGTTGCCCATCGGCGGAGTAGCAAGGATGTTAAGAATTCCGGACAAACCTCACGAAGAACTAATAATGGCTGTTTCTGGACCGGTGGTGAATTTTATTATAGCCGGCGTTCTGGTATTCGTTTTCGGGAGTGATATTAGCTGGCGTTACATTGAAAATATTGATGAGCCTGGAATTAATATAGTGGGGAAAATTGCAACCGTTAATATTATGCTGGCAATGTTTAATTTGATTCCAGCGTTTCCCATGGATGGCGGAAGGGTGTTGCGGGCAATGCTTGCTATGTTAATGGATTATTCTCAGGCAACAAAGATTGCCGCATGGATTGGACAGGGGTTGGCTTTTGTGTTTGCGCTTGTTGGCTTGTTCTTTAACCCGATGCTCATTTTTATTGCGTTGTTTGTATATCTTGGAGCCTCTCAGGAGGCTTCAATGGTCCATGCAAAAAGTGTTTCATCGGACATGCTTGTCTCTGAGGCTATGATGACGCGTTTGATGACTTTACCGGCGTACGCAACTATAAACGAGGCGGTGGAAGCGCTTTTGCGAACATCCCAGCATGAATTTCCTGTTCTTGATGAATATGGCAGGGTGCTTGGCATCTTAACGCGCGATGGCATGATTACTGCTTTGAAGCAGGGCATGGAAAACGCGTATGTAATTGAGTTTATGCAGAAAAATTTGCCGTACGCGATGCCTTATGAGCCGTTTGAAGAAGCGTATCGGAAAATGCAGGAATGTGGGTGTGCGGCATTGCCAGTGGTTAATTATGATGGGAAGTTTGTTGGCTTAATCACACCGGAAAATATTGCCGAGTTATTTATGGTAAAGTCTTTAAAACCAGATTTCAGGAGACAGAGCTGGCAAGCTTGACATTTTATGTTAATAAGAAATCAAAAAAAGTTGTCTATATCTAAGTTGTTTGGTACAAATAGGTTATAGCTCAATCATAAGGTTTTGTTTTATGGGTAAAGTATTGAGGAATTTTTCAGGTGGAATGTCAATTTCTAATAACCTGAGGTCTTTATGCAGGATTTTGATATTAATCGCGTTGATTATTGATTTGTATCTTGCGTTCATTGGTATAAGCGGAGAGTCTGTTATTGGTTGCGGTCCAAACTCTGGATGCGACCTCGTGATGCAGAGCAAGTCGTCTAAATTATTGGGAATTCCTCTTAGTCTTTTTGCGCTCATAGTTTACGTTGGTTTGTTGCATCATGTAGGGAAATTAAAAGAGAATTATGATGCTGGGAAGCAGAGGAGAGCCTGGCGAGCGATAATCAGCATTTCAACATTAGTGGTAGGCGCTGGATTATGGTTCATCATTTTGCAGGTATTTGTAATTAACGCTATTTGTCCATTCTGCATGGCGGCGCATGCATGCGGCATGACGGCAAGTGGAGTGCTTTTGTTCAACGTGCCGCTGATGGACACACCAAAGGGTTCAAGCAGGGAAAAAATTGTTTACGTGTCTCCAAGGAGGATGAAGAAACGGGTTGTTGGGGCGTTGGCGCTGTTGGGGATTTTTATTGGGGCTCAAATTATTAATAACCCGACGACGCACGTTATAAAGCCGATTATTCCACAGTCTGTCACAAACAAAATGGAGGAGATTAAATCCGAGACAACACAGGAGAACGGTAAGGTTTTGACAAATATTGTTCTAACATCCGGCAATGTGCAACCAATTAGCAATCCGAACGCCAGTCCATCAAACACAGTACAAGCAGTGCCTCCAAATATTGTTTCGGTTCAAGGCTCAAATAGTTCTAAAACAGGAAACAACAGGGTTCACAGGATTAATATTTCTGGGGCGGGGTTTGAATTCAATCTCGACGAAGTTCCTTATATTGGCTCTGTGGAAGCGCCAACCAAGATATTGAGTTTGTTTGATTACACATATCATTATTGCCGTGAAATGCACGCTCATTTGATGACGATAGCAAATGTTTACAGCAATAAGGTTGGAATAATAAGTCTGCCAATGCCACTGGATGCCACATGTAATCCCTTGATGCCGAGAACACCGAAGGCACATATAAACGCATGTGAATATGCAAAGATTGGGCTGGCAATATGGAGGGCAAACCGTTCTTTGCATCCAAAATTTGAAAAATATGTTTTTGATGGACAACAGGCGCCTTCGATTGAGAATGTGCGTATTTTTGCTTCAAACCTCATTGGGAGCGAGGCGCTTGAGAAGGCATTGTCCGACCCATGGGTCAATAATATGATTAAATTGAGTTCGAGTATTTTTGCGACGAATGTATTTTATTTAGGGCAAAGTCAGATGCCACAAGTCATAGTTGGCACCAATCTTATAAGCGGCTATGTTCAAAATGCTGGAGTGCTGGTTGAGGAATTGGAAAAACAGTATAAAATTTCTGATTTAAAATAATTTCGGAGGGGTTTTAATTATAAAAAATTTAAAAATTCCCCTTGCTTTATTAAATAGATGTAATAATTTTAGAGGTTATCCGAACGCCGCGGGTGCGGGTCGTTCACTGGAAATTTTAAGTGAAATTAAACAAAAAAACAATCAACCTCTTGTCGTTAGAAGTAAAGGACGACAGAGATTAAAGGACTTCAGCGAGCAAGTTCTATTGCTCGCAAATCGTCTATTGATTCGTGGTTGAACAAACACAACAAAATCATATGCTTAGCATGAAAGAAGCCCTGGAGCAAAGCCAGATTCGCTTTGCCGCGGGGGAAATTGTCAAGGGAACTGTAATTGAGGTTCGTCCCAAAGAAGTATTGGTGGATATTGGTTATAAGAGCGAAGGCGTGATAGCGCTTGAAGAGTTCGATGACCCATCGAACGTAAAGGTTGGGGATGAAATAGAGGTGCTCATAGAGCGTCTTGAGAATAAGGATGGAATGGTAGTTCTTTCCTATGAAAAAGCCAAGTTCAAGAAGAACTGGGAGCGGATTTTACAGATAGCCAACGAAGGTGCAAGGGTCAATGGAAAGGTTAAGAGCGTTGTAAAAGGCGGTTTAATGGTTGACATTGGCGTTGAGGCGTTCTTGCCGGCTTCCCAGATTGATATAATTCCGCCAAAGAATCTTGATGAATTGGTAGGTAAGGTTTTCGAATTCAAGGTGGTAAAAGTCAGTCCTGAACGGCAGAATGTTGTTCTTTCAAGACGTGAATTGATTGAGCAGGAACGTAATGAACGCAGAGCCAAGTTGCTTGAAGAGATGCAACCTGGCGATATCCGCAAAGGAGTTGTAAAGAATATTACAGATTTTGGAGCATTCATAGATTTGAATGGGCTTGATGGCTTGCTTCACATTACAGATATGAGCTGGGGACGGGTTAACCATCCATCCGAGATTCTCCAGATTGGTCAGGAAGTAGACGTGGTGGTTTTGACGATTGATAAAGAGAAGGAAAGAGTAAGTCTTGGTCTGAAGCAGAAGACGCGCAATCCCTGGGAGAATATTGAAGAGAAGTACCAGGTCGGGCAACGGGTTAAAGGCAAGGTTGTCAACCTTGTGCCATACGGTGCATTTGTTGAACTTGAACCTGGCGTTGAAGGATTGATTCATGTCACTGAACTTTCCTGGACGAAACGGATTGCCAAACCGTCTGATGTATTGAAGAAAGACCAGGAGGTGGAGTCGGTTGTGCTGGCAATTAATAAAGAAGAGCAAAAGATTTCGCTCGGTATTCGTCAGCTCGAGATTAATCCGTGGGAGAAAGTCATGGAGAAATATCCACCTGGAACACGCGTCAAAGGCAAGATTCGCAATCTTACCAGCTACGGCGCATTTATTGAGCTTGAGGAGGGTATTGACGGTATGATACACGTGAGCGACATTTCCTGGACGCGCAAGATTAATCATCCGAGTGAAGTTCTCAAGAAAGGGGAAGAAGTCGAAGGCGTTGTACTTGAAGTTGACAAGGAGAACCAGAGAATTTCTGTGGGCATCAAGCAATTGAGTGAAGACCCATGGGAGAATATTGATAAATACTACAAAGTCGGCGACCTTGTTACTGGCAAGGTTACGAAACTTGCAAGTTTTGGCGCGTTCGTTGGTTTGCAACACGATATTGATGGTCTTGTTCATATATCGCAGGTCAGCGAAGAGCGTGTTGACAAGATTAAGAATGTGTTGAAAGTCGGTCAGGAGGTAACTGCGCGCGTAATTAAGATTGACAAAGCGGAGCGGAGGATTGGTTTGTCAATCAAAGCCGCCAACTACACACCAGAACAAATACAGGCGGAACAAAAACTGCTTGATTCTCTTAAACCTGGCGAAGACCTCGTTGCCCTGCAACATGCCTTTGAACAGGCAGACCAGGAAAAGCAAAGCGAGGATAAGGAAGAGGGAGATAATAAGTAGTAATATCCGCGCATTAATTAAAAAGACCGACTCTTTGGAGTCGGTCTTTTTTTATTGTTTGATTCATATTTTTAGTGTTTTCTACAGAGATTTTTTATGTTTAGTTAGCCTGAATAATCATTTATTTATGGCGAAATTTGTTAAATTCATGATTGGTTTTACGGCAATATTACATAAAATGGGAATATCTAAATAAATCAAATCACTGGCGGAATGATGAATTATAAAAAGTGTTATTTGTGTGTTGCGGTGGTGGTATGGTTGGCGCAAGTTTTTGCTTCAGTTTCTTATTCTCAAATTGATAGGCGGGCGCTTGTTTGTCGTCATAATCCAGTTGTTACCAACTTCAATGTAGAATCGCCGCTTTCGGTGGGGAATGGAAATTTTGCGTTTACTGTGGATTTTACGGGGCTTCAAACTTTTCCTGAACTTTACATTAAAACAATCCCTCTGGGAACGATGTCACAATGGGGATGGCACTCTTTTCCGAATCCACAGAGATGGTGTCTTGATAAGTATCATTTCAGGGAGTTTAATTATCATGGACGCAAGGTTTTATATGCGGATGTTCCCAGCAATAAGATGACTCCAGAGGCAGAATATTTAAGGAATAATCCGCACCGATTTCATCTTGGCAGGATAGGATTCTTTTATTCAGACAAAGATGGGACACCGAAGGCGGAGGATGTAAGTGATATTAATCAGATTCTTAACTTGTGGGAGGGAGTAATTTTGAGCAGATATAAAGTTAAGTCTACAGGTGTAGAGGTTGAGACGTTTTGTCATCCCAAAAGGGATATTGTTTGTTGTCGGGTAAAGTCGTCGCTTGTGGAACAAAAAAAATTGGGGATTGTGTTTGCTTTTCCTTATGGTGCGTCTGGGTTTGAAACTGCAGATTGGTCCAAGCCTCAAATGCACCAGACTGAGTTTAAAAGGATTGGCAATAATATGGTCGAGTTTAAAAGAAGGGTTGATGACGTTTTTTACATGGCGCGGGTGGTTGTGTCTGTTGATTTTGAGGTTGTTAAGTTGAGTGAGCATCATTTTGTGATTGTGCCATCTGGCAGGACTAATACGTTTGAATTTTTATGCGAGTTTGGCGAAAAGTTGGTAAGACAACTTGGCGTGGATTATGAAACAGCGAAGTTGGAAACATCAAGTTATTGGTCGAATTTCTGGATGGGTGGTGGGGCGGTAGATTTATCGGAAAGTCAGGATGCGCGGTGGAAGGAACTTGAAAGAAGGATTGTTCTTTCGCAATATTTGACGGCGATTCAATGCGCCGGGATATATCCACCGGCGGAATCTGGGCTGACTTTTAACAGTTGGGCGGGGAAGTTTCATTTAGAGATGCATTGGTGGCATGCCGCGCATTTTGCTTTATGGAACAGGACGGAATTGCTTGAGAGAAGTCTCTGGTGGTATGAATCTATACTGCCGCAGGCTCGCAAGACTGCAAGACTGCAAGGGTTTGAAGGAGCGCGTTTTCCAAAGATGACGTCGCCTTCTGGAATAGAATCGCCATCGTCTGTTGGTCCTTTTTTGATATGGCAACAACCGCATCCGATTTATCTGGCTGAATTAATTTATCGAGCGAATCCGAAAAAGGAGGTATTGAAAAGATATTGCAAACTTGTGGAGGAGACGGCAGATTTTATGGCGTCGTTTGCGTGGTGGGATGTTTTGCAAAAACGGTATGTTTTAGGTCCACCTCTTCAATGTGCTCAGGAGAGATATCCTAAAGAGTCCACATTTAATCCAGTATTTGAGTTAACTTACTGGCGCTGGGGGTTAGAAACCGCGCAGAAGTGGCGGGAACGGCTCGGGTTAAAACCAAAGGAAAAATGGGAGCGGGTGTTGAAATATCTTTCTTTGCCGGTGGTTACTACTAATGGGATGTATTTGTTTTGCGAAAGCGCGATTGATTCTTATACAAATCAGAGGTACAGAACTGATCATCCGTCTGTGTTGGCGGCGTTTGGATTTTTGCCCGGGGGCGGTATTGATGTTGAAATTATGGAAAACACGTTTAATTGGATTTGGGATAATTGGAACTGGAAAGAGACGTGGGGTTGGGATTATCCGCTTGTTGCTATGAGCGCCGCCAGACTTGGCAAATCTGAAAAGGCGATTGACGCGCTTTTAATGGACACACCAAAGAATAGGTTTGGATTAAACGGGCATAATTATCAGCGTCCGAATCTTTCGATTTACTTGCCAGCCAATGGGGGATTGCTTTCCGCGATTGCAATGATGTGTGCAGGTTGGGATGGCGCGGCAAATCAATGTGCTCCAGGATTCCCCACAAACGGTTTATGGAAGGTAAAGTGGGAAAATCTTTTGCCAATGCCGTGAATTTTTGGAGTAATATATCGGTTAAGTCTGGATAAAAGTTGTTCGAACTTTAGAAGGTTCAAATCGGGAGTTTTTTTACATGAGCAAATCCAGGTTATGAAAAAGGTGTCCCATCCCATGGTGGGGAATGGGATAAGTCTGACGCATGTTGGGATGGATAAGTTGTATTTAATATTTGCAATGTGGAATGGAATCTTCAACATTGAACAAGGTTTGCAGATGTGCAATTAATAAGCCATGGCATTTGAATCTTTCCGAGAGTTTTTGCAGGAGCTCGATAAAAATGACGAGTTGATTCGGGTTTCACAGCCGGTTGCAACGGAACTTGAAATTACAGCTATTGCAGACCTGGAGATGAAAAAACCGGGCGGCGGGAAGGCATTGTTAATTGAAAATCCGACTGTGAACGGGGAAATATCGCCTTTTCCTGTGGCGATAAATACGCTTGGATCGTGGAGGCGAATGGCAATTTCGGTTGGTGCAGAATCTTTCGATGATGTGGTGAAAGAATTCGAAGGGATTTTGAAGGCAAAACCTCCGACCAATTTTAAAGAAACGGTTAAGTTATTCTCTAATTTATTGGACCTTCGAAATGCAAAACCAAAAATTGTAAAAGATGGGGTATGCAAGGAGGTTATTCGCAAATTTGATGCTCCTGTGCGACGGACAACACCATGGGAAAAGGCAAAATCGGTTGAGGAGCTTTTGAATGGACCTGCCACTGGTTTTCCCACGCTTCTTAATATTCCAATATTGAGGTGTTGGTCAGGGGATGGGGGTAGGTTTATAACTTTGCCGTGTGTTGTTACAAAAGACCCTGACACAGGAGAACGCAATGTGGGGATGTATCGGATGCAGGTTTATGATGGACAAAGCACAGGAATGCACTGGCAACTGCAAAAGGTTGGAGCTCGCCACGGGCGCAGGTATTTTGAAAAGGGGGAAAGGATGCCAGTTGCGGTTTTCCTTGGTGGCGACCCGATTTTTCCGTTTTCTGCAAGTGCTCCGCTTCCGGATGGAGTGGATGAATTTTTGCTCGCTGGTTTTTTGCGCAAGAAATCTGTTGAGCTTGTAAAATGCGAAACTGTGGATATTGAAGTGCCTGCAAACGCAGATTTTGTGATTGAAGGATATGTTGACCCGCTTGAGCCATTGCGCGAAGAGGGACCTTTTGGAGACCATACCGGTTTTTACACAATGCCGGAGCCGTATCCGGTTTTTCATATAACGGCGATAACTCATCGAAAAGACGCAGTGTATCCTGCAACAATTGTTGGAAAACCTCCAATGGAAGATTTTTACATGGGGAGTGCCTCTGTAAAGTTATTTCTGCCAGTTTTGAAAATGACTTTTCCGGAGTTAGTGGATATTGCTTTGCCGCCGGAAGGGGTGTTTCATAATTTATTGTTTGTGAGTATAAAAAAGACTTATCCGATGCAGGCTTTTAAAGTAATGCACGGACTCTGGGGTATGGGACAGATGATGTTTACAAAATATATTGTGGTTGTTGACGAAGATGTTGATGTTCATAATACGAGCGAGGTGTTGTTTCATTTGTGTTCAAATACCGACCCAAAACGGGATTGTATTTTTACTGCAGGACCTGCTGATGTTCTTGACCACGCGACGAGCGTGATTGGAGTTGGTTCGAAACTCGGGATAGACGCAACACGAAAGCTCTCTGGTGAAGGGTTTACCCGTCCCTGGCCGCCCAAGATAGAAATGGATGAAGGTGTGATTGAAAGAGTTATGAAAATTCTAGGCAAATAAGGTGTGTATGAACACGAATAGTTTATTGGAGACAAACAAGCAATCGCTGATTGTTTACGGATTTCAGACGGATATAAAATGGAAATCTGCAGATGAAAATTTAAAAAAGATTGAAGGGTGGTTGAAAATAATTAAACCTGAACCAGGTGCGGTGGTTGTTCTGCCTGAAATGTGCGTCACAGGTTTCTGTATGGAGGTGAACGATATTTGCGAACAGATTGGGGGAAAAACCGAACAAATGTTTTGCGAGATTGCCTCTTCAATGCGGATTTTCATCATAGCAGGAATTGCGTTAAAAGCGGAAAACGGGAAAGGCAGAAATTGTGCGGTTGGATTCAGTCCGGATGGCAGAATCGCGTTTCGATTTTCTAAGTTGCATCCATTCAGTCTCGCGGGAGAGGAAAATTATTATGAACGCGGGGACAGTGTTGTTGTTGCAGAATATGCCGGGTGGAAAATATCTCCATTTATCTGCTATGATTTGAGGTTTCCGGAATCGTTCAGGAGTGCGGCGTTAGCGGGTGCGGAGGTTATGTTTGTTATGGCAAATTGGCCATCTAAACGGGAGGCTCACTGGATTCCACTTTTACAGGCGCGGGCGATTGAGAATTTGGCTTATGTGGTTGGCGTGAACAGATGTGGCAAATCTCCGGAGCATGAATATGATGGGGAGTCGGTTATAATAAGTCCATGGGGGGAGATAGTTGGAAATGGTGGAAAAATAGAGTGTGTTATTCGCGCTGAAATATTGAAAGAAACTGTAATTTCTACAAGAAGCAATTTCCCGGCGCTGGAGGATGCGCAACTTTCATTAAGTTCGAAGATAGAACGTGTAAGTGTTTAAAAATAAATCTACTCGGGAGCGGTTATTTGCAAGATAGATAGAATGTTATTTTATCCACATTTCTTCAATTATTTTTCGTCGGATTCGTTCGTGAATGTTTGAGATGGTTTTTCGGAGTTCTTCGGTGTCTATTTTTAGAATCATTGCGCAATCTTCTGCGCTGAATCCTTCTATAAAATGTAGTTCAAAAACATCACGTTCAAGTTTATCCCATGATTGAGCGTTTTCTATCAATTCTTCAATGAACTCTTTCTCGGCAAGTTCTTCGTCCGGCGGTAGAGTTCGAGATGGAACAAAGTTTTTTGATGGGGTGGGAAATTCATCCGACGGCGGTTCGTTTAACATTGAGAGCATCAAAGGGGTAATTTCTTCAGACTCTGTGTATGATTCTTCCAAATCTTCCAGTGGAACAGCTTTTCTAAGTCTTTTAAACATGCGATGTCTTTTATTTAATTCGTCGTTTATGAGTTGGTAAATCCACTGGATATATCCGAGCCCTTCTGGCTTGTGTTGGGGGTGTTTAAGGGCTTCTGTTACGACTTCGTCCAGAACTGCTTCAGCATCAATAGAATTGATTGGTACTTCTTTAGCAGATTCAAAATATTCAATCTGTCTTTTGATGTAATCCAGAAGTCGGGGAAAGTTGTCTTCTATTACCTGTTTTAATAGTTCTGCGATATCCTGCGGTCCTTTTCCATCCGGGAGTGGTTCAGGAGCAAAGGAGAGCGATTTTGTTGGGGCAGTGTAAGTTTTACCGGATTCGGCGATTTTTTCACGAATTCTGTGTTTGTCTTTGATATGGCGAAGGTCGTTTTTCAAATGTTCAACCTCTTTTATTAAAGCTTTCATTGATTTTGCGAGTGCGGAGATTGGGTCGCCGTCAATAGCCTTTGCGTTTAGCAAATTGGATGGTAAACGAAGGGTTAAACTCGATGTAAATTTTTTTGTCCTTTTGTGCATTTCAAAAACGACTTGAAGATGAACAGATTCGTGTGGAAAGTTGGTAAGGTGTTTTTCAAGTTTTTTAATTTCCCGTTGCACCCATTGTTTTAACTGCTCGTGTGGCGTAAAATTGCGGGCAACGATATTCCACGGGAGCAATAATTGCTGAGTCATAGAACAACCCTCTTTTTGAATATGAAACGAACGTTCTGTTATTGTTGGGATTGACCTGCGCCTGCAGATTGTTAATCAGCGCGATTTTAAGGTCTTTCGCCATATCTATTAATAATAAACCACGAACGCATGTAACAGTCAATTAACCCAGGATTGTTTTTGTCTTAATTGAGCGTTTTTTAACAGAGATGAGATGGGGGAAGAGTTGGGAATGGAAGAAATTCAAATATAATGATTAATAAGTCTCTGAAGTCCAGCGTAATTCATAGTTAACTGTTGAAAGGATGCATATTGCGGCTGTTTCCACACGTAGAACGAGTTGCCCAAGGGTTATGGGTTTTGCGCCAATCGAGATTATTTGTTCAATTTCCTGCGGCGTAAAATCTCCTTCTGGTCCAATCCAGAGGGCAACGGATTGCGGGTTTCTGTTAAATGTTTTGCGAAATTCATTGAAGTAGAATCGTGGATGTTTGCGTTCTCCAATCAATGCGCAGACAAGATTCAGTTCATAATGTTCTTTTTTTGCAATTAAACTGGAAAATTCCGTTAGGCTATCAATTTCTGGCAAGAACGGTTGTCCGCATTGTTTTATTGCGCTGATAGCGATTTCCTGCCAGCGCAGGCGGCGTTTTTCGATTTCTTTTTGGTCAAAAGATGGAATCGTTCTCTGGGTTTTAACAGGGATAATTCGTGAAACGCCTAATTCTACGGATTTTTCGATAATGTCTTCTATTAGTCTGCCTTTTGGAATCGCCAGAATGAGAGTGGTTTTATTCTCTGGTTCTGGTTTTAGAGTTTTATTGATGACACGCGCGGTAAGCGACTTTTTGTCCACACGCATGCACTCACACAAAACCTCCAATCCTTTGCCATTGAGGAGAATAATTTTGTCGCCTGGAGAGATTCTCAGGACATTGATTGCATGACGCGCTTCATCGCCTTTTAAAATAATTTCTGACAATTCAGTTTGTATTGATGGGAGATAGAAACGGTGCATGCAATTGTGTGCAATGACTTATATGAATAAAAAAATTTTTTTAACTTTTTCAAGCCACTTCTGGATAGTTGGATGCGTGTTAGAATCGCATAGACGAGCAAATTCTTCAAGTTTTGTTTTTTGTGCACTGGTTAAATGGGTTGGGACCTCGACGTTTACTTTTACGAGCAGGTCGCCAGTGGTGTGCCCATGCGGGTCTTTTAAGCCTTTGCCTTTTATCCTGAAGATTGTTCCCGGTTGAGTGCCAGGGGGTATTCTAATATTCGTTTTTCCAGTGAGTGTTGGGACTTCTATTTCCGCACCCAGAGCCGCTTGAGCGAAGTTGATCGGGACTTCGCACATTAAATCGTCGCCGTCTCTTTTAAAGATGTCGTGCGGTTTAACGCGTATTAACACATACAGGTCGCCATGCGGCCCGCCAAGTGGACCTGCTTCTCCGTTGCCTCGCGAACGCAATCGCGTGCCGGTGTCAACACCGGCAGGGATGTTTATTTTTACTTTTGTTGTTTTTTCGCGTCTACCCGAGCCCTGACACGCTTTGCAAGGACGGTCAAGCATTGTCCCGACGCCTCCGCAACGTGGACATGTTTGCTGAACTCGGATAAAACCGCGGTCTGAAACAACCATTCCCCTGCCCCGACACAGATTGCATGTTTTGCGCTGGGCTCCTGGTTCGGCACCAGAGCCGTCGCATTCATCGCATGTATCGAGTTTTCTTAGTGTGATTTCCTTTTCACAACCAAGCGCGGCTTCCATGAAATCCAGTGTCAATTCATATTGAAGGTCGTTACCGCGATGTGGACGCGAAGAAGACTCAAATTCATCGCCAAAAAGGTCTCCAAAAAGACCGCTGTTGCCAAATACCTCTCGGAAAACGTCGAAAGGATCGTGGAAACCGCCAAAACCACCCCCGGCGCCTGCGGCGGCTTCTGCGCGAACACGCGGGTCAAAAGCGGCGTGTCCGTATTGGTCGTAAGCGGCGCGCTTCTGGGGGTCGCTCAGAACTTCGTAAGCTTCGCCAATTTCCTTGAACTTTTCCTCAGCGGTTTTGTCGCCGGGATTTTTATCGGGATGATATTTGAGTGCAAGTTTTCGGTACGCCTTTTTAATCTCTTCTTCAGAGGCGTTTCGCGGCACACCTAAAACTTCATAATAATCGCGTTTAGACATGAGACCTTAAAAATTATTTTCCGGATGCCTGGTTATCGTTCTGAGATGGACTCTTTGCGACAATCACGGATGCCGGTCGTATTAGTTTTGAATTTAATAGATAGCCCTTTCGAGTCTGAGCGACAACATTTCCGACAGGAACATCATTTGTCTCGATTTCCGAAATTGCTTCGTGCAACATCGGGTCAAATTTTGAATTCAGAGCGATAATTTCCTGCAAACCAATTTCAGTCAGGATGTTTTTAATCTGTTGATAAATCATTGAAACGCCAGTTTTAAAATTATCGAGCGTGGCGTTTCCATTGCTTGTTGCGTTCAAAGCCGCTTCAAAATTATCAAGAATAGGGAGCAATTTTTGAACCAATGATTCGTTGGCGAATTTGATGGTTTCGGAGCGTTCTCGCATCATGCGTTTTTTATAATTATCGAAATCCGCGCTTAATCTTAAAAGGCGGTCGTAATATTCATCTGCTTTTTCGGCTTTTGATTTTAACGCTTCAAATTCTTCCAATGGCAATTCAATTGTTTTTTGGTCTTGTGTTTGTTGGTCTTCGGTTTGCTGGTTTTTCATTTCATTAACGGGCGTGTTTTGATTCGCATCGGTTGTATTTGCAGTATTTTGCGCAGACAAAGTCTGCCCATCTGCATTGACAGTGTTGTTTTTGTTGTTTTCTGCCATTGCAGTTCCTCCATCAGGTTGTTTTTTATTTTCCACCATTTGGCACCATCAAATAAACCGACGTTAAATATAACAATATAATAATAATCAGATTAATAAAATATACTAAAGATTACCATGTGGCAACCTATCCCTGCAGGAAATTTAAGGTTATTTTTATGCGTTTTAGCGCGGAGACATCAGTTTTTCGAATTCAGGATGTCCGCGCAGGATGTTAAATCTGGCATCTGTTTTGAGTGAGTTTCGAAGGTCGTTAGTTCCAAGTTTTTTAGCGATTCGTTGGTCACTGAGGGTTATTGCTTTTTTCAGGGACTCGAGCGCATTGGAATGTTTTGTGGAAACCGCTTGAATCCCTGCAAGGTCATACCATACTTCCGGACTATCTGGATTTAATACAGTGAGTTTTTGCAATGCTTTTTCCAATCTGGCGATTTGTTGGAATTGAAGGTAAGCCTGGGCAACAGAGATTACGGCTGAGCCGTCAACGCCTGGTTGATTCAAAAGAAAATCAAGTGTTTCCATTGCTCTGTTGGTGTCTTGCATGTGTAGATATGCCTGGGCGAGTGCAAATGCTTTTGATGCATTTGTCGGTTCAGAGAAAAATTCTTTTTGCAGTGTACTGATTTGCGCTCTGGATTTTTGCGCGTTCATGGATTCGTCTCTCCATTTTTCGAGTCTGCGAATGAGGTCTTCGACTTGAACGTTGTATGGGTCGAGTTTTTTACATGTTTTTGCAATAAGAATTGCATCGTCAAATCGTGAGGGGTCGTTCATTGTTAAGATAAGGTTTACATAACGAAAGACGGCTTCTGGACTGAATGGACAGAAGGCAAACGATTGTTTAAATGCAAACTCGGCTTCGCGAAGGACGCGTTGGCGCTCGGCGTCGTTTCGGAAATTCAGGTATCTCCAGGCGTATACTCCGCCAATAGCGCTTCTGAGTTTGGAGAATGCTTTTTGGGCATTGTCGTCGCGGATAAATTTTCTATCGCCTTTAAAGCCTTCATAGTCTCTGTGAAGATATACTCTCTCAGCAAAGGCGCAAATATTGGAAATCGGGGTATCGTAGGTAATCCAGTTTCCAATGAGTCGTTCGGAATATTCGCTCCAGAATTTGTGGTCTTTTTCGATAATTTCTTCGGTAATCTCAGGCAAAGGATTGCGGTTGATTTTCATTATGATGCCGTAAGGGGTTAAATAAGGATACATCCAGTCGAGAGGAAAGCTTTCTTCGACGTAGAATTCGTGGTCTGGATTTTTATCGAAAATAACTTTTGTGAGGAGGGCATTGATTGCCATGACTGCCACCTGTCCGGAGACTTGAACTCTACCGCCTTCGATTCTAACGTCTTCACCGGGTCTCAATTGTCCGCCTGCAAGGCGACGTTGAGCGTCTTCAATATAATCCTGAAATGCTTTCTGCGAGTCGGCGGGGGATGGAGTCAGTATTTCAAGGTCAGGATAAACTCCGCCCGGGCTCTTTTTGATTTCTTTTGAGAAGGCTTCTTCGAGCAGTATGCGGTTGAGGCGTATTCTTGTGTGGCTTTGCGGATTCTGGGCAATAAAACGCTGTGTTCTTCTGCTTAGTTGAACGTTCGCAAAACGGTTTGTTTCGTAAATCAATTCTTTTTCTAATAGTTTATTTAAATCTCGTGCAAGGGATTTCTTGAGGGAATCGTCGCTTGCGGAGTCAAGCAGTGTTTTTGTTTCTGGCGAAAGGTTTTCTTGAATATATTTTGCAAGAGGGGTTGATTCTTTTAATTTTTTCTTAAGCGATTGAATATCAATAAAATCTGAATCATTGAAGTAGGATGTGTATGCACGACGGCGTTTTTCGACTTTATCACCCAAATTCATAAATATTGAATCAAGAAATCCGAGGGGGCTGAAAAGTTCCGAAAAGAAAGGCGGGTCTTTTTGAGCGCTTCTGTTGTAATGGGCGCGGATGTAGTTGAGGTATGTTGCGTCGGCAAGCGCGTTTTGGGTTATGAGATAAACGTCGCGTCTATCAAAGTCCGGGTCGCGCGGTTTTTTGGAGGGTGGTATAAAACTTTCGCAGAAAATCATATAGGTTGGATTAAACCTGCCCGGGTCTGTGCCGCCAAATAGAACAGTGTCCTGTTCCATTTCAGGATAAATCTTGGCGCCTTTTTCGAGCATTTTTTTACGTTCTTCCGATGAATAGCTCCATTCGCCCTTTTCATTTTTGAAAGGTGGTCTGAACATGTCGTGTCCAAACCAGTAGCCGAAGAGGTGGCCGCGTTGTTCGTTGTCTGACCAGTGTGAAAGGATTGATTTTACCGGCATCAGCGCGAATAATACAACGATTGAGCATATTGGTGCTTTTGCACGTGCAAATAGAAACATTGCTGTTGAAAAACCTGCCAGTAAGAACGCGTATAATGCTGTGAATCTAACAAGTGGGTCTTTGCTCGGAATAAGGTTAAATAGTGGTTGTTCAACTGAAACATCGAATCCTTCTGGATTAGACCTAACGACCAATAGAACATAAAGCGCAATTGCTGTGGCAATTATAGTTCCGATTAGTACGGGCATCCTTGCCTTAGAGTAGTTGTTATAGATATAGGAGGCGGCAATTGTAAGACCGTAACCAATTGCCATGCAAACAATTACGTGAGACGATGTAAAGAACACGCGAGTTAATTCACGGCTTTGCCTGTCTGTGGATGGATTGAGCATTATAAGTAATAGAACCGCAAGGCAGAAATAGATGGCAACAAGACCGATAATCCAGGCGCGTTCTGGTTTTTGCAAGTAGTAATAGGCAATCATCATTGAGATGAAACAAACAGCCATAAACGCCCCGGCTGTCAACAAGCCAAGGACAGGTAAGAAGTTTGAGAGAGAAGCGGATTTTTGTGCCAGTAGCATGATTGAAAATAAAGCCATGGTGGCGCCGCTCGCAGATAGCAACCACACGATGTGTTTTTGACCGCCTTCGCGATAGACCTTGTATCCAAAATAGAAAATAGGAATTAATCCAAGCACCAGATATACGAATGTAAATTCATCCACTGCCCCTTCCAGATACATTACAAGTTGTTGCCAGAAGCGAGATGGGTCGTTGAAAATGTCTGTCGGATTGGTTTTTTCGTATTGTCCGCGCGTCAGGGCGTGTTTAAAGCCTTCAACTGTGCGTGGATAGCCCCAGTTCATCGGCGGATTTGTCATGGAAGCAATTGGCATGTAGAAGTAAAATCCTGCGCCGACGCAATATAAAGCTACACCAATAAGTATCGTTTTCCATTCGGTGAAAATTTTCCTGGTTTTAACAATCAGCCATGCGGCGGTTAATAGGGAAAATATTCCTATAAAATTAAAAATGTAAAAGACCATCGAAGGGCGCGATGGATCGATTGGGTGTTTAAAAGCCGAGACTCCTCCTTTTGATGCAAGTATGAGACCGGCAAAATAACCAATGCTGTTGAGGATGAATAAGTCTCTTCCAAGACGAGGGTTGGCGGTAGCAACCGCGATTTCAAGTCCTACAGCGGCAAGCAGTAATGTTTGATGTGTTGTAAAACATATTCCAAACACGAAAAACGCAAGATAGAGGTATCTCTTTTGCTCTGGCGCATACATCCATCTAAACAGGAAGCACAGAACGAGTGTTAAAGATAAAACGCTTAATGAATAAACCTCTACAATAACGGATTGACTCCACATGAAGCCGTTGAAGCCCATCAGAAGTGCGGCAACATAGCCAGTGAAGAAACAGATAAGATTTTCCCACTTCTGGGGAAGTCCTTTCAGTTCTTCAAATGCTTCGATGATTAAACTGCTTCCACGCGAGACCATTAAACCGATTAATCCACACCCAAGCGCTCCAGCAAAAGCAGAAGCCACCGCTACCCTGAAGGCAATATTGGAAACCGGAAGCAAAACAGTGAATAACCAGGTATAAATTGTCCAGATTGGGTATCCTGGTGGGTGCGGGACGCCAGCATAAAATGATGCAACAGCCAGTTCTCCACAATCCTCAAGCGTGCAATCCGGAGCAAGCGTATAATAATATCCTCCGAAAACAAGCAGTGTTGTAATCGCAAATGTTATCCAATCTATTTTTCTGAAAAATGGACCGGTTTTAGTAGTTACGGTTTTAACCGAAGCTGATTTTTCTGCAGACGGCTTAGATGTCTCAGAACCAACGATTTTATCTTTCTGTGGCTGTTGTTTTTCCATAGCAGATATACTTTTCGAGTTTTAAATTTATTAAAAATCTTAACTTTCAAAAAAACTTGTTGTCAGGGACGCAAAATGTTTATCTTTAAAAATCCCATTTATAAACGGATATAATATTTAATTTGAAATAGATAAATTTGTCCATTTAAAAAGAGGGGCGGTGAAAATATTGTGTTCATTGTTGGCACCGCCAACACAAAATGTTATGAAATTTTGATTACTTAATGCAATGGACAGTTCGACTCTGTGTGAATTTAGCGGGAAAACCGTTTCGGATTTTTGAGCAGGTTTTATTACCAACATCCAGCTTAACGTAAAAGTAAAAACCACTGCCGCCGATGCCTGAAGGAATCTTAAAACAGCCAACGGGGATGAACCCTCACTGCGCGATAATAATGCCGCATTGACATCGCCCCGCCGATTTTGACATTTGATTTCATCAATTATACGAGCGCGAACTCTTGATGAGGGTGGCAATGGTTGGAGCATACCCAATATTTTCTCCATATCCTTCGAATTGTTTGATTTTGCATTCATAGTCGCAGAAAATTTTTTTTAATTTTTCTAATCCATAACGGTATCTGCCTGCCGCTGTATTTGGCGAAATATTTAAACATTCAGCAATTTGTTCAAAAGTAAGATTGTGCCAGATTTTAAGGACAATTACTTCTCGTTGTTCAAGCGGAATAGATTTCAGAGCTTTTGTGACAAGTTCTGATAAGTTATCATATTCAACATCATTCTCATTAGTTGAATGGAAGAACCATTCTTCAGCGGTTGAATTTAACTTAAAAAATAAAAGCAATTCAAATTCGTGTTTTACGCGGCGCCAGAGGTTTCTTTTAAGGTTTAAAGCGCGATTGCGAAACGAACGCAGGCAATAGTTTAGGGGCTGTGAAGGCGACGTTTCGAGTTTAATCAAAGCAAGAAATGTTTCCTGCAAAACATCTTCTGCTTCATCCAGAGAAAGCCCGAGCGCGCGTCCATATAATATTAGACGCGCTGACTCTTGTTCGTAGAGTCTTACTATCCAGTTTGAGTCTATTTGACGGCTGTTCTCTGCCATTCAATGAGTTAGACACCAAAGAAGTATAATTTGTATAAATTTTCGGGTATTTTGTTCGTGGCTATCATTAATTCATATAATGACAAAGGGTGATTTTGCCTTTTTTTGTGACAAAACCACCCTATTGTCATTATTATTATGTTGTTTTAATTGAGATATCTTAATCTGAAAATATCTTTTTTAGATTAAGAATGCTGTTATCTCCGAATCAGGAAATTTCCCAGCCTTTTCTGTAGGTTTCTTTTATAAATTTTTCGGCTTCGGGAGCGTTTTTTGCGCGCATGTTTTCGTAGTCCCAGTAGATTTTCTTGCCAGTTCGCAAAGCGACATTGCCAAGAAGAACAATTTCAGTCAATTTAGCCGCATACTCAAAGTTACTGCTCGGCTGTGGGCCGCCCTTGCAGGCGTCGAGCCAGTCTCGGTGATGTCCTTTTGAGCGCGGAATGGTCTTTGGTGGTCTTTTAAACTCGTCCATTCTTGACTGTGGTAACAACACAGGTGTACCGCCCCAACCAGCACACATAATTTTGCCTTTATCTCCAATAAAAAGAATGCCATTACCACCGCCGCCAAGGACCTGGTCTTCCTCGAGTTCTTCTGGTTTTTCTGGACGCAATCCGCCGTCATACCATGTAACTTTAACTGGCGGCATATCTCCGCGTGCAGGGAAATTATATCTAAAGATGGCGCACTGGCTAACTACCTCTTTATCAACTCCTGGCGATGAGGCTTCGACACTGATTGGCGCTTCGAGTTTAAGCGACCACACAGCCGGGTCAAGATTATGACAAGCCATATCGCCGATCGCCCCGGTTCCGAAAGCCCACCAACCGCGCCAGTTATACGGATGATACGCAGGGTGATAGGGACGAACTTCGCGAGGACCGAGCCATAAATCCCAGTTCACTCCTTTGGGCACGGGGGGGGTATCTTTGGGACGTCCCGGTCCTTTTGCCCAACCTCCGGCATCGCTCCATGCGTGAACTTCTGTTACTTTACCAATCGCGCCAGCCCAAATCCACTCGCAGGTCATTCTAATTCCTTCGCCCGAATGCCCCTGGTTTCCCATCTGTGTGGCAACTTTTGTTTCTTTTGCAATTTTAGCAATTTGACGGGCTTCCCATATGTTATGTGTTAGTGGTTTTTCGCAATAAACGTGTTTGCCAAGTCGCATAGCAGTGGCAGTTACGACAGCATGAACATGGTCAGGCGTCGCAATAAGTACAGCATCAAGGTTTTTTTCTTTTTCAAACATTATGCGGAAATCTTCGTATTCTCTGCATTTGTAATCTGACTTTTCTTTTGTGTAATGCTCTTCGATTTTTGCTTTTACAGGAAGTCTCCCTGCCCTTCCTCCGTAATAAAAAGGGCTGTAATCGGCGTCTTCGCTTGGGTCGCAGATAGCCACTATTTCCGCGTCAGACTCCCGCATAAGGGCATCCGCATTTGTTCTGCCCTGTCCCCCTGCTCCAACAATAGCAATATATACTTTATTGCTCGGAGCAACGAATCCTGCTCCGCCAAGAATCCAACGGGGAAGGATGGTAGCCGCCGTAATAGCGGCGCCAGTTTTCAAGAACTCTCTTCTGGTTGTTCTGTTCTTTGTTTCCATAATTTAGCCTCCTGGATATTTTTATTAAAATATTCTTATTTAACTTTTTCCAATGCCTCGTTTGCTTCCTTTGGATATTTGTTTTTTATTGAGTTTGCGATTTTTCTGACAGCCTCAACCGCTTCGGCTTTAACATCGGAATCCGACATTTTTTCAAGGGCGAAATAGAGTGCTTCGCGATGCGGACAACCGCTGAGAGCCCCAATTATAAGTTTTTTATCCGAAGCCGATTTAACTCCACTATACAATCTGCGATATTTATCAACCAGTTTTTCATCCGCTCTTATGTTTTCTTCACTCAACAGTCGAACAAGTCCGCGCAATGCAAGCACTCTGAACGCCTCTGAATCTGGGTTCTCATAAATTCCAACGAGCATTTCCCAAGCACTCATATCTTTCCACTCGGCAATGGCTCTTAATCCCGCTTCTTTTATCTGGGTGTCTGCGCTTAGATATGCGGATTTAACTGCTGAAAACGCTTCTGAACCGCCACAAATAGGTAGAAGATTTATGAAAGAAATTTTTACTTCCGAACTCCTTGCCTTTTGCAGGTAATCGCACAACAATAACTCGCACTTTTGTTTGTTCTGTATTCTCTCTATTAAGGTGGCGGTCGCATTTTCCGCCTCTCCTCTTATTTGCGCAGATTTAATAACTGTCAATGTTTCCAGCAGGGGTTGCAAATGTTGTTCAGAACAAAGTCTGCCAAGGGCACGAAGGGCGGCGCGGGCTGCTGAAGAGTCATCAGATGTAGCAATCTCAGATAATGTTTTAAAACCATCCGAGGCAAACAATTTTGATTGCGGTTTTAAAGCAAATCGTCGGGCAAGGACGTTTATTATCCTTGCCTTTGCGCTCGTGGAAGATTTCAATTCTTTTAAAATCAGAGCATCTGTAGCATCATCCCCTTTTAAAGAACAAAGAGCCTGTTCAATTATCTGGGACGATGCAGGTTCAGTGGATTTGTTCAATGCCTTTACCATTATGGGAACGTGTTTAGATGTTCCAATCTTTCCAAGCGCCGCAATCGCGGAAAGTCTAACATCTTTATCCAATGATTCAGCGGATTGCTCTATCGTCTTTAGAGCTTCAGAGTCACCAATTTCTGCCAGCGCATCTATAACAAAGACCTGTTCGTCTTTGCCAAGTCTGGGAAAGACCTTTGCAATTCTTCCCGAGACTCCAGATTTGCCAATTTTTGAAATAAGCGAAATTGCCACTGGTTTAAGAGCGTAGTCAACTCCTAAAATGGTATCTTCAATTCTCTTTATTCCGCCATCGCTGTCTGTCTTTGTTAGTCCTATAAACGCGGCTCGTCTGATATGAAATGGAGAATTGGCATTAAATGCGGTGGAATAAATCGTCCTTGCATCGTTCGCGCGTCTTTCCTCAATAGCTTTTTCTGCGCATCTTAAAAGCGCGTCATAGGTAGAATGCTCAAATTCAGTCTTGTTTCGGCTCTTAAAATCCAACAGGATTTGAACGGCGGATTTTGTTCCGATTTTTCCGAGCGATGTCAGAGATGATTCCACCAATACTGGCTCTTTTTCTGTTAATCTGGATTCCAAAAATCTGACCGCTATATCCGCTTTATCGCTCAATCGTTGCCAGTTAAGATTACCAACGGAATTAATAATCTGTATTTTTGTGTATAAATTCCCTTTACCGTAAGCGTTTAATAAAGCATCCAGCGCTTCTGGCGAAGAGGAGTTTACAATTGCCATACATGCAACGCTTGTGGTCGTTTCAAAAGCCGCCAGTTCAGAAAGAACAGGCAGGGACGATTCAGGTCCAATGATGGCAAGTTGCTGGCAGATGAATTTTCTGGCTTCTATGGTGGAATCGTTTTTCAGAATATCCGCCAGTATTTTTTCAACCTGTCTTTTTTTATGAGGATTGTTTTTAATTTCGCGGACGAGAAATTCAATTTTTTTTAACGACTCTGCGCTTTCGCCAGATTGATATTTTGAGACCTGTTGAATCAGAATTTTATCGGTGTCTTCTGTGTTCTGCGCGTTTGCAGATGAACCTTGCCAGAAACATGAAATTCCAGCGCTCAGCGCTATTGTTGCAAGAAATACGTTTATTTTACCCATAATAAATCCTCTTTGATAAAAGTTTGAGTTTATATTTTCCATGGCGCCCGCGGTTCTCGATATAACATACGGTTTGCGTCTTCATCATCAAATTTTTCAGCCACAGGGTCCCATTTTAATTTTCTGCCAAGTCTTGCGCTTATAGTTAATGCAAGGCAGATTGTGTTTGCGCGATGCGCGACTTCTGGATGGCATAGTGTTTTTTTCCTGCTTTTGATGGATTCAAGCAGGTTTTTAATGTGGTCCGAAGCGTTTGCCCAGCTAACTCCAGCCGCAGTTTTTAATGATAGGATTGACTGTGGATAAGCTTTTATTTCATCGGTCTCATCGTCCACTTGAATCCATCCTTCATCGCCAATGTATTTAATATATCTATCTGTGAAACCCGCTCTTTGGTAAATTATTCCGGTTACTCCGTTTGCATACTTAAATTTGCCCACGCCAGTGAGCATTGTATCACTCATGAAACGTTTTGGGTCGGGGAATTCGCCTGAACATTCAAACTCAACAGGTCCGGTATCGTCTGTTCCAAGCGCCCATTGAACCTGGTCTGTGTAATGGCATCCCATATCCGTCATTATTCCATCACCAGTATCGAAAAAGTAGGGCCAATTATAGACTCTGGCGGGTACAAATGGTCTCCATGGAGTCTGTCCCAACCACATATCATAATCCCAACCCTGCGGAACTGTGGCAGGTTTTTCGTGTGCAATGGCCGGTCCAGTCCACACTTGCATTTCAATTGTGTGGACTTTGCCAATTTTTCCCTGTTTTACCATTTCCACAGCAAATTTGTATGAAGCAGTAGAGCGTCTCTGTGTTCCTGCCTGATAAATTGTCCCGTAACGGTCGCATGTTTTGACAAGTTGACGTCCTTCTCTAATCGTGAGGGTTACTGGTTTTTCGCAATAAATATCCTTTCCAGCGCGGGCGGCATAAATTGACGCCAGTCCATGCCAGCGGTTTCCCGTGGCGATTAAAACGGCGTCGATGTCTTTGCGCGCAAGAAGGTCCCGAAAATCGTTATAAGTCTGACAGTCATTGTTTCCGTAATGATTATCAATAAAATCCTTCCCCGATTTTAATCTGTCAGCACGGCAATCGCTCAATGCGAGGAATTGAATTTCTTTAAAAGAAAGAAAATTCGGAAGAATAAATCGCGCCCTGTTTCCCACTCCAATCGCCCCAAAGATAATCCTGTTGCTTGGAGCCACCGCTCCGTTCAGACCAAGTGAAGAGGCTTTTATGATGGTCGGGAAAAGGGCAAGTGTGGAAAATTTTTTTAAAAAACCTCGACGATTTGTGTTTAAATTCAAGGGCTTCATAATTCCGATTAATTTTTGCCAACCATATTTTCAATAAACAGAGTTTGTGTAAAGGAAAAGTTTTATACGCTATACCACAGCGCAGAGAATAATTCAAGCGCTTTATAATGCAGGAGCAGGAGTTATTTCTTCAATTTAGCGCTCGGTGTGGCATCTGCTTCCAAATCGCCGAGTGCAAATTGAATGCCGTCCAGGAGGTGACGTATGATTTGTTTGTTCCAGAAGATTGGATGTTGATGTCCGAAGGCGCAGTAGAAAACACGTCCATCGCCGTATTTTCGAATCCAACTGAGTGCGTAATCGTTATCTTCTCTATTGCCGCCTTTAATGTTGAGTTTCTTCACAGATTCATCCCAGTCAACACTTAACAGAATCCTGAGATTTTCTCGAGAATACGGGGTTTTAAATGTGTAAATCTCGTCTTCAATAATAAAAGGTTTTCCATCAAAGGCTTTATTCAATGGATGGGATGGCTCATCAATCTTAACAACAACTTTTCCCCACGGATGCCCGTTGAAATACCCTCCCATCATTTCTCCGTATTCTTTCCAGTCATAGAAGCAATCTGTTGCGGCGTGAATTCCAATAATGCCTTTCCCTTTTGAAACAAAGTTTTGCAGGTTCTGACGCAACAGATTTGCGCGCGCCGTGACGGTTTTTTGGTCGTCTGGAGACATCTGTTTAAAATTTGGCGGCATAAACAAATCGCCCGATGTGTTGTTCAACAAAACGGCGTCAAAACTCTCAAGCACTTCTTGCTCGAACATTGAGATGTCTTCGCTAACAACTGTTGTGTAAGCGCCAGTTTTTTCTCCGATTAATTCAAAGGCTTTTGCTCCAACAGGAATTGAGTCGTGTTTAAAACCGCGCGTGAGATTAAAAACAAGTATCTTGCGCGTTTTTTTAGGGGTTGCAGTTGCTTTTTCTGGGATGGCTTCTTTGATTTTTTCGATTTCCTGAGGAGTTTGAGCCTCCATGTTTGTTGCAAAAGAAATAGTAATGCTTGCGCAAAGTCCTGTGAGAAATGTTCTGATTGTATTTGAAGTTTTCATAATTTTATAATTTCCACCTCTATTTTATACGCGCAATTTTATTCTATTCAAAACAATTTTAAGCCAGATTTTTTATTCATCGTCTGTTTACTCAATTCGCAATGCATCAATTAATCTTGTTTTCATGGCAAATTTAGACGCCACCACAGTCCACACATAAGTTAATGCGGCACTTACCGCTATCAGCGATATTAAAAACGTAAACGAAAACTCGCGATTCTCTCCCCAAATGGCTGGGGTGATGGAAAGCATGGCCGGGATTACGCCAGCAAGGACCCCGACAAATACGATAAACATGTGTTCGAGAATTATCATATTTTGAACCGATGATTTGTTGAACCCAATAGCAACCATGACGGCAAGTTCATTCCGTCGTTCGAGCACATTGCGGATAAGAATTATTGCTACGCCAACACTACCAAGTAGTAGACCCAATCCACCTAAAATCTGGAATGCGCCAATATAGGTGTTTTGAACAGCATTGAATTGGGATAACCGTTGGGTTGCCAGGATAATCTCCATTCCATAATCCGAAAACGCGCGAGAAAGTTTTTTTGCAATTTCATCTATGTTCTTCCCTCCGCAATCCATCAAAAAGAACTTGTAGCCAGATTCAGACGGAAACAGGCGTCGGAACGCAACATCACTAATGATAAGGTTTCCCTGCATGATTGAATTAGCAATGCCGCCAACAATTTTTACTTTGAACGGACGCCCAAATTCATCGGTAAAATCAATTGTTTCCCCGATTTTTTTGCCAAGAGCCCACTGTAGAGAGGCGGCATCGCCCACCGCTGGAACAACCAACTCTTCTCCGCGCTCGGTTTTGTTTGTTGTTATGTTCGCAAGAAGTTCCCAGCAGGATTGCGGTTTATGGTTACGGTCATACATTGAAAAACTGAATCTGTTCACAAGTAAACTCCAATCGCAACCAAGCAATCGCGGTTTTACAGCGCGATTCAAATTCAGACAACTGGCTTCATCTCCATCTTTTACTCTGAATGGGACAAATAGAATATTTCCTGATGATGTTCTATCCATGCCGTAATGGGTTAATCCATCTTCGGTGTTAAGGTCTTTAAAGACCGGTATTGAACTTTCAGCGACCAGGTCAAAACCGCCAGTTCCTGAGGAAAGAGATTTCTTGCTCTTCTCAACTTCAAGTCTGAAAATGCTCACGGAAATTAGAATAAAAAAACCACAGGCAAACATCCCTGCGGTTAAAACACTTCTTTTAATATTTCTTGAAGCGGAACGCAGAGCTATCAAAGTTAAATCGGGAAAAGAACACTCTTTTTTCTCAAGGTATTTTAATATGGAAGGGAATATAATAATGAGACCTGATAGCAAAAGAATACCTGATATAAAAAAGCCTTCAGCGTTGGTATATTGATTTCTAACAATGAGATAACTTGTATTCAGAATTCCCGAAATAATTAACAATATTGGCATATATGTTTTTAACATTCCTTTAGTTTTATTTGTCTCGCGTGGTGATTCAAGTTCTGCGTTTGATGCCCGCGCTTGTATAAAGATATTTTTGATAGTTCTGTTTTTCAACTGTCGGCTTGTTCCAAAAATCGCCAAGAACGAACACAAAACCGCTCCGCAAGAACCGATGAAATAACTCAATGGGTTTGCGTAAAAACTCCATTCCATTGCACCAACAGCGTCTCGCCAGATTGTAGACAAGAAGTGGAGCATAAGTTTTGAGTATAATGCCCCCGCTATGCCGCCAACAAAAGCACCTGCTATTACAATAGCAAAAGCCTCATAAAAAATCAGTTTTGCAATATCTTTATGAGTAAATCCTACTGCCAGGTAAGTCCCAAATTCACGAAAACGTCGTTCGATATTCAAACCGAAAAGCAGTGCAACCAGAAATAACGCAGAAACCACCAGAAAGAAACTAAACCCAATGAACAAACCGCCAAAGTCCTGCGATTTTTGAACCGCTTCTATAGAATTCATACGGATTGGTTCAAAAATAAAACCGAATTTTTCTGCGCCGCATTCTCTCACCAGAGCGGTGGCAAATTCGCGAAGCAACAATTCATCTATTCCATCGTTTTTTACTTTAAATCTTATCGCGGTAATCTCCCCGAATCTATTCGCCCACATTTTTTTCCCAGCCGCAAGAGTGATAAACGCCTTCGGAGTTCCACGGTAATTTCTCCAGTAGTCGTCGTCTTTTTTTCTGAACTTGTGAATTAGAGGAAAACCGAGATTCCATTCTTGTGTGGATTCTGCCTTAGCGAGTCCAGGTATATTCGGAAGTAGAGTTTTATCAAACCATGGCAGGTCGTGCGGGAGAATTTTTGCCACTCTAAATTCGTTGGTAACTTCAGCGAGTTTTCCGCCAGAATCAGGAAGGTAATATTGCAACCGAATTACATCGCCCTGTTTTGCGCCTAAATCCTCTGCAAGCCATTGATTTATTAATATTTCATTTTCGGAAACTGTAGAATCAACCAGAGGCGCATCTGCCGCTGTAATTATAGAGTATGGAGTCTGTTTTCCATTAAACGCAAATAAATTAACCAGATAAGTCAATATTTGGGTAATGTTGGCATCGAATACATTTTTCCAGCGGTCTGAACTAACAAGATTCATGGTTTTTTGCCATAGATGTTCTTCGATGAAAACCTTTTCGCTCCTTAATTCCACTATTCCTTTATGAGGCATCCACAGTTCAATACCGCAATCATCAACCAAAAGACTATCAGTTAATATACGGGCAAAATGAGCCGCAGACTCTGGTCCTGAATCTAAATTGCACAGCAGAATATTTGCCCGTCCTATTTTATCGATAGTGCGAGAAATGTCTTCATAGCGAATAAATAAATTATGTGGCGGCAATTGATTGGCCCGCAGACTAAAATTACCCATTTCCTTGCCAGAAACAATACCGTGAACCTTAAGACGCATGCCAGCGTAAACATCCTCTTGCAAAGAAACTGGCAGTTCAAAAGATATAACGGATGGTTTTTTAACGCGTAGGATTATTTCTTCGCCAGCTTTAATTTTTAACTGGTCTGCAAGTGTTCGATTAAGCAACACATGTTTTGGCGGTAGAGTTTTAAATAACTCGCGAGACGATTCTTCCCAGAATTCTTCTGTAACTCCATAAATATTCACCCGATTAGCTCGCCCTGTTTCATCCGGCTTTGCAACACTGCCCTCGAGTTTTACGCCGTACGCAGTCTTTATTTGCGATGAAGGAAAATGTTTTTGCAGATTGGTCCTGAATCTTGATTCGAGCCCTATGGTAAACCATCTGTCTGATGATGACATTGCCGACGCAACCCATCCAAGCCTTTCTTCAGCCCGTTTTTTAAGGGTTATTTTTATAGAATCGCCAACAAATAGCGCCCCGCTGATTACCATCGAAGCAATAGATACTGCGGTAAACATCCACAGATTCGCCCCCCTGTAAAAGAACAGGTTATTAAAAACGAGTTTTAAAAACGAAGGATTGACTTTGCGGTTTTTCATTTTTGCGAACAAAGTTTGCCGTTTCGCAATATGTAAATGCGTTTCATCCGACTCGCAAGGTCCTGCCAATGCGTAGCAATTAATAGAGTAATCCTGTCTTTTTCATTCAAATCAAGGAGAAGTCCTGCCAGGGATTCAGCGCTTGCCAGATCAAGCGAACCTGTCGGTTCATCCGCAATTAATATTCGTGGATTATTAATCAATGCCCTTGCGACTGCTACGCGCTGACATTCTCCACCAGAAAGTTCATAAGGTTTGTGATAAATCCTTTTGCCAAGACCAACTCGTTCAAGGAGTTCAATCGCTCGCAACTGAGCCGACTTTATGTAATCTCCGTCTTTTGTGGCAATAGCGGGCAATATCACATTTTCCAGTGCTGTGCATTGTGGCAAAAGATGATGCATCTGAAAAACAAACCCAATTTTTCGATTTCTAACACGAGCCAATTCCTTTTCATCCATTGAATCCACACACTCACCATCCAATAACACTTTTCCGCTGTCTGGCTTATCAAGAGTTCCAACTATATTCAAAAATGTGCTCTTGCCTGAACCAGAAGGTCCCACAATCGCAATTGAATCACCATCATTTATTAGAAGGTCAATTTCGTCCAAAACCTCCAGCGGAGGCGCTGTAGCAGATATTCTATATGACTTGGTGATTCTTTCCAAAACTAATACAGGTTTTTTATCTCCGCTCATAATCGCTTTTAATAGATTCAAATATAACCTGCGTTCCTGGAGAAATAAATTAAAATGCATGGGTATCTCTTCAAATATTCATTGAAAACCGTTAATTCTCCTACTTTGATACATTATCAAATTCCATATATATTATTTCAAAGATGTTCGTATGAACGAGTTTGGAAAACTAATTTTCATAATAGGCTCTGTGATTGCCACACTTGGTTTATTGATATGGTTTTTAGGAGGCAAACGCGTCGGCGGGTTGCTTCCCGGCGACATTTTCATAGACAAAGGCAATTTCAAATTCTATTTTCCAATTGTCACATGCATTGTGTTGAGCGTTATTCTGACAATAATATTATCGCTGCTAAAAAAATAATATGACTGGCGCTGATTTAAATCTTTAATCTGCCGCAAACACTGCAATTTCAGATAATCCAATGTTTGGACTTCTCGGTTTCACAGTATTGACAATGAATAATAGCCATTTCACCGTTTTAGGTTCAAATGATATCTCAAGTCCCTTTTTAGCGTCGTCAGGAAGTTCTCCGGTTTTTATCATCGTTCCATCATTAAACAGAATGACTCCGGATGTTATCTGGTCTAAATTATTCGGTCGGTCGAACAACCAGATTCGATTAATTTTCCGGGGAGAATCCCATGTTAATCTAATCATTGCTGAATCTCCTTCGCCATTGCTTGCCCATTCATGCTGAATTTTATTCGGATATCCATCCACTATGCCATCCACGGCGCCATAAACCGAATAATCGCGATGGACAGAGCTTGCAGAAACACGTGCCGTAATAGCAATGTTCTCTGGCGAGTTTAACTCATCATTTTTAATCCTGTCCCCAGTCGTAAGGAGTTTTACCTCTTGCAAACACATGGCGTACCTGCTGCCCGGCGGATTAGACCTGAATTTAATTCCACCCCAGCCTGAACTGAAATTCGCCGCGTAACATAGCCACAATATCTTGCCGTCTTTGCTAATAAACTTTGATGGAATATTCACAAAATATGCCTGCTCGCCGAAACGTTTCATATACGTCACAAGCCGCCATGGGCCGGTTATATTGTCCGACTCAAGAATGTAAGTGTTAAAATAATGCACAGTGTTTCCGCCGTCAGTGATACACATGAGATATTTTTTCAATGGTGCGTTATAGGTCATAGTAACGCATCCCATGTTGTCCTTCCATCTGGCTATGGGTTTTATATTTTTAAAATCTTTGCTCCATATCGGCTTTGCGCTTTCATCGGTACCAGCAAAAAATTCGTATTTTGAGGCGTCATTCATATTCTCGATGGATGGCTTGACCCGCATGAGGTATATTTCGTCGCCTGTAATCCAGGAGTTATATGCAAATCTCCTGCCTTGAGGACCTTCCGATGCACCATGAGCAACAAGATATGCATAACCATCTGGCGAATGTTCCATGTTCTTGCCAAAATCTATAAAGTGTGGTGCTCCAATTTTCACAGGTTCGCCATTTAACGCGCTTTCTCCGAACAGAGGTCTGTCAGGCGTGTAAGGTGTTTGTACCCATGTTCTTCCATAATTAGTTGACCATCGGAACCCAACAAAAGGACCGAGCCATGGCCAGTTGTAGTTAATTCCGTCTTTTAAAACACTCCCCGATGGATGGAGACAGTAAGTTCCATAGTACCAGACGCCTTCATAAACAAGGCTTCCGCATGGATACCGTCCTGCATAAGGCGATGGTTCGCTTTTAAAAACTCCCTGATTTGTAATCACAAGTTTCAGCGGGTCATTGCCAATTATTGTGGCGTGTCCTGTTG
>JAOADO010000071.1 GCA_026417275.1 Verrucomicrobiia bacterium | reverse complement strand
GGCTGATGGTTCTTGAAATAGTTAAAGATGGGCATCCGGTATTAAGGAAAAGCGGCGAGCAGATAAAAGAAATCACTCCGGAAATAAAACAATTGATAGCCGACATGTTCGAAACGATGGCGGCAAACAATGGCGTGGGGCTTGCCGCACAGCAAGTTGGTTATGCACTTCAACTGATGGTCCTGGATATTCGCGAGGTTAAGGACAGACCTTCGACCATGGAGATAAACGGAAAAACCGTGAATCCTGCCGATTATATGCCGCTTGCGATTATTAATCCGCAAATTACACCCGAAGGACCAAACGAGGTGGGACCCGAAGGCTGTTTGAGTTTTCCGGAAATTTATGCCGATATATCGCGCCCCGGAAAAATCTCTATCTCCGCGGTTAACCAAAATGGAGAACAGATTTCATTTAAATGCGGCGGGTTGCTTGCCCGTGCTATCCAGCATGAATATGACCACCTTAAAGGAACCCTTTTTATCGATAGAATGGATAGAGAAACTTTCGAAGAACTGTTGCCTGAAATTGAAAAAATAAAGAGGCAGACCACGGAAAGACTGAATAAAAAACCTGTCCGCAGGTAAGATAGCCTATAATCTGTAAAAGGACTGGAGAATAGTAATAGTATTCCTCAAAGAATTCATAGCGGTGGTGGCATTGAATTTTGCCCGATATGGAAAAAACAAAACACGTTGATAATAAATAAAATAGAAAGATGGGTAACTGTTTTGATGAATTTGAGGATAAAAAAGAAATGTTTTTAAAATAACCAGCCCCGCAATCGCGGGGCTGGAAGGCGGTTTCAGGGTTAGGAGGAAATTTTAATATTCTCTGTTTTTCTTGATTCCCGGCGCTGGCACAGGATATTTGCCGTCTGGTCCTGGTTGCAATGGTGCCGGCGATTTGTCTGTAATGGCGTCAAGACCTGGCGCGAACTCGTGTTCGCAATTTAGCATTTGGTCGAATGTAATAACCTGTCCTGTATGGGCTGCCATTCTGCCCATGGATGTTACGAGGCTTGCTTCGACTCCGCGACGCAATTCATTGTATGGTTTGTCGTTGCGGATTGCAGTGATTAGGTCGTTCCATTCGTTTTGATATGGGTCAGATTCATCTGGTTTAACTTTCGATTCCCAGAGCATGTTGGCGCGACTCGGGCTCTGTCCCTTGAAAGTTCTTGAAGGCATGCCGATGTCGCCGCCGCTTGAGACAATTGCCATTCCTTTGGTGCCGTGGCAGTAGCTGGCGTAGAGATCGTTGCAACCTGTCATGCAACGACCGTCGAAGAACATTTTTGTGCCGTCTGCAAATGTGTATTCTACGGCATAGACATCGAAGTTCTGGTCAACATAAGGCTTGCCGTCCGGGCTGACTTTGTAGTGACGTCCGCCGAGTCCCTGAGCGCTTACGGGCCAGGCGTTTTTCATCCAGCAAAGGTGGTCGATTATGTGGATATAGAAGTCGCTGTAGTTTCCACCGCTTGCCCAGAGGAAGCTGTGGAAACGTTGGACCTGGAACATCAATTCGTTCATGTCCGCCGGTTTTGCTGTGGATGCAAAATAACCGACAGGACCGTGCATTCTGTAACCGCGCATGCAAAGGATTTCACCGATTTCGCCGTCCTGGATTCTTTGATGAAGTTCCTGCATTGCGCGGCTGTGACGAGACATTAAGCCGACCCCGACTTTTAAGTTTTTAGCTGTGGCTTCCTCTGCCTGTTTGAGCATTCTTTTACTTGTTGGTCCGTCAACGGTGACTGGTTTTTCCATGAAAACGTGAATTCCTTTTTCCAGCGCGTAGGCAAAATGGACCCAGCGGAATGCCGGAGGTGTGGCAAGTATAGCTACATCGCCGGGTTTAAGACAGTCCATTGCCTTTTTATAAGCGTCGAAACCGACGAATTGTCTGTCCGCCGGAACGTCCACCTGCTCGCTGTTTTGATTTTTAATGCTGTTATAACTGTTTTTTAGTTTTCCCGCGAAGACATCCGCCATTGCCACAAGTTTGATTGGACCGAGTTTATTTGTGGCAAGGGCGTTTGCGGCGGCCCCTGTGCCGCGTCCTCCGCATCCAATCAGGGCGACCTGGATTAAATCGCTGGAGGCGGCATGGACATATGGGACGCTAATGCCAGCAAGGGCAGAGGCGGCGACCGTTTTAGTGGTAGTTTTTAAGAAGTCGCGGCGCGACATTTCAGAATGTCCTTGTGTGTTCATGTTAAAGTTTCCTGATTTATTCATTTTGCAGTTTTATCAAAAGGTTTGGACGATGGGGGGGTAATAAATATTTAAAATATTTAAAATAATGTATAAACGGTGGAGTTAACTAGCTCATGCAATTTGCAAAATTTGTTTTTTATGAGATATTTCATTAAGCAGATTACTGCGCTAAAGAATGGCGCAAGGTCTGACGTGCAGGTCAACAAACCTCAACCCGAAAGCGAAATATGCCAAAAGCCAAAAAAACCTCAGAGGTCCTCGTGGAACAACAGTTCTCGTACACAGCGCCTGGCGCTTTGAGTGTTCTACTGGCAGGCGATTTTACCCACTGGCAGGCTAACCCGATTCCCATGAAGAAGCAGGCGGATGGGACGTGGAAAGCCATGGTAAAACTTGTTCCTGGTACATATCATTACCGCTTTATTGTTGATGGCGAATGGCGGGATGACCCTGAATGCACGCTCAGGGTTCCTAATCCGTTCGGACAGGAAAATTGTGTTCGCGTTGTTTCCATGAAATAGTTGAAGAATATTTTTGAATTCAGAACTTTTGCCGCCCGGTTCCATTAATTATTTGTTAATAAAGCAATAAACCTCTCAGGATAGGTATTCCTGAGAGGTTTTTTTATTGTTTCGTAATCTTGACCTCGTTTTTTACCGCAGGATGGCGCCCTGGCTTGCGTTTGTTACCAGTTTGCGATAGCGCGCCAGCCAGCCTGAGAGTTGACGTTCAAGCGGTTTAAAGGCGCGTTTTCTTTCTTCAAGTTCTGGTTCTGGAACGAGGATATCAATCCGTCTGTTTGGAAAGTCGATTCTGATGCGGTCGCCATTTTTGAGGAGACCGATTGGACCGCCTTCTGCGGCTTCTGGAGAGACGTGTCCAATGCATGCGCCGGCTGTGCCGCCGCTGAATCTGCCGTCCGTGATGAGCGCCACTTTACCGCCGAGTCCGAGTCCAGTGATATAACTTGTCGGGGAGAGCATTTCCTGCATGCCTGGACCGCCGCGAGGACCTTCGTTGCGGATTATTACGACGTCGCCGGCTTTAACCTTTCCACCAAGGATGCCTTCGCAGGCTTCTTCCTGGCTTTCGAAGATTATGCATGGTCCTTCAAAGACAAAGTTTTCGCCGCAGTTTGTCTTGAATTCTTCGCTGATGCCCGCGGTTTTCACTACCGAGCCCTCAGGCGCAAGGTTTCCATACATGATTGCCAGCCCGCCGTCCTGAGAGTAAGCGTTTGTCTTTGAGCGGATGCATTTATATGGGTCGAACATGAACGCCGGGTCGTAAGGCATTACTCCTGATGCGGCAACTCGTTTTAACGTTTTTTCATCAGCCGCCAATTTTGCCGATTTTATCCGCGAGTCTGAAATCACTGTTCCGCAAAGGACTTGATAAATCTTTTTTGAACCGTCTGACTTTTCGTATTTCCAGAATATAAGAGCCGGCTTTTTGTTGAGTTCGGCAAGTTCCGCTTTTACCAGACCTGCGGCATTCTTGAGGTTCTGTTCAACAAAATTTTTAATCTCAGAGATGCCGCTTAATTTTGCGCCGTCTGGGAGAGTGAGTTTTGCTTTTTCCGCAAAGACCCCGTCGAGTGCTTCGATTGCGCTGGCATTCCATGCGGCGGCGAATCTCCACAGCAGGATTGCGTTATAGTCGCCCGGGAATACAAACATTGGTTTTAACGCGAGGGCGCGTCGTTGTTCAGATGTTAGATTTTCTTTTGATTCAGATGGGTTTATGAATATTGCCGAGCAACCGGAGATGCGCGCGGCTTTGGCATCTGGCGAGCATGAAGGTGAACGAACGTCCCATTCGGTGATGTTTTCGCCGATTGTTTTTCCTGTAACGGTTTTGCAGGAGAGTGTCAGGATTCGTTCTGCTTTTGGTGCACCATCACCAACGTATTTGTCGTTTTGATAACCGTTTGCTTCGTCAATTCGTTTTAGTTCGCCCATGATTGTGTAGATTCCGCCAGACCTGTGGACGTCCTGAATGTGATATTCGGAGGATGGGGAAACCTTGCACAGACATGGTACGCGTTTGGAGATTGCGTCAATTCGTCCGATGTCGTAATTGATGCCGGCTTCGCGTGCGATTGCAAGTGTGTGGAGAATGGTATTTGTGGATCCGCCCATTGCGACGTCAACCGCGATAGCATTATCGAAGGCTTCTATGGTGGCGATGTCGCGTGGTTTGATATCCATTTCGATAAGTTTCATTATCATGAACGCGGCACGGCGGTATAACATTTCGCGCTCTTTAGAG
>JAOADO010000070.1 GCA_026417275.1 Verrucomicrobiia bacterium | reverse complement strand
CAATGTGTTCGCTCGTAATCTGGTCAGCTTCGGCTTCAAATGTGGTGATAATGCGGTGTCTCATGACGTCCGTTGCGATTGTTTTTACATCCTGAGGCGTTACATATGCGCGTCCATTCAAAAATGCGCATGCTCTGGCGGCAAGGTTAAGATAAATTGTTGCGCGCGGAGAACTGCCATAGCGTATTTTTCCATCCATGTCTGGAACAAACTTTTGCGGTTCGCGTGTGGCAAAAACGAGCCGAATAATGTAGTTTGTAATCTGGTCGTCAATGTGAATTTGGTCTACGAGTTTTCGCATTTCAAGAATAACCTGCGGTTCAATCACTGGAGATAGCGGTGGACGCGCGCTTGTTCTTGCGGCAAGATGCATTATTGCCTTTTCTTCATCCTCATTCGGATATTTAACCACGACTTTTAGCATAAACCTATCCACCTGCGCCTCTGGCAGGGCATAGGTACCTTCCTGTTCAATGGGATTTTGAGTGGCAAGAACAAGGAACGGCTCTGGAAGCGGGAAAGTTTCTTCGCCGATTGTAACCTGCCGTTCTTGCATTGCCTCCAGCAAAGCGCTTTGCACCTTTGCTGGCGCACGATTGATTTCATCGGCAAGAACAATATTAGCGAAAATTGGACCTTTTTTCACAATGTATGAACTATCTTTCGGCACATAGATTAAGTTGCCAATTAAATCGCTTGGCAAAAGGTCCGGTGTAAATTGAATTCGTTGAAACTTTGTTTTTATGCACTGCGCAAGTGCACTTACGGTTGCGGTTTTAGCAAGACCTGGGACGCCTTCAAGCAAAACATGCCCATTTGCCAGCAACCCAATCAATAACCTGTCAATTAATTCTTTCTGACCAATTATCGCTTTCGCCATCTGTTGTTTAATAGCCAGTATATGGCGATGCATTTGCTGGATTTCTTTTGATAAATCTTCAATTTCTGACTTCATAAACTTTTAATTTGACGGCAATTGCAGAAAATAATTCAATCAAATGCCATTTTAGTTTTATGAGAAAAATTTATCTATGGAAGTTTGAGAGTGTGGTTATCGCGATTGAACTACGTGTTTTCTAAGTCTCTAAAAATATTTAACATTCTGGCAAAACGTAAAATCTGTTGCCGTGAGAAATTGTTTTGCCGTTTACGCCGTAAAGGTCGCGAATTCGTTCCTTTGTAAATACATCTTCAATTTTTCCACAAGCAACGATTGTCCCGTGTTCCAATAAAAACACTTTTGAACAACGTTTTGGTATGACCTCCACTTCGTGTGCCACAAGCAAAATAGTAATGCCTGTTTTAGCGTGCAGACTATCAAGTGTTTCAATTATTTTCTCCCGCCAGCCAAGGTCAAGATTTGCGGTCGGTTCATCAAGAAGCAGCAATTCAGGTTCGTGAACCATTGCGCGGGCAATCATAACTTTTCTTTGTTCGCCGCCAGAGAGCAGGGAAAACGGTCGTTCTGCAAGTTCAGTCATCCCGAGTTCTTCAATCCATCTATCAACCAATTCTTCGTCTTGTTTTGTAAGAACCTTGAATAAGCCCGCTCTTGCCGCGCGCCCGATTGAGATTACTTCTTTCGCTGTAATTGGCATCTGGCTCCGCGAGGGAAGAATTTGTGGTACATATCCAATGCAACTGCGCAGATGTATTAATTCCTGTTTACTCAATTTATCAATGTTTCTGCCTAAAATCTTTGCATCTCCATCGTATTTTTTTTGCAACCCAAGCAATATCTTCAGAAGTGTGCTTTTCCCCGCGCCGTTTGGTCCCATCAAACCAATAAATTCGCCGCGCATTACGGTAAATTCTGCAACATCGATTGCTATCCGTCGTCCATAACCCGCTTTTAAGTGCTTAATCTCTATTATCGGCGTGTTCATCATCGTTTTACTTTGCGATGGGTTGATATAGGTAAAATATTAATTGTATGTTCCTGTTATATTTTCATTGTCAGGTCGCATCTATATATCCTTATACTGCTATCAAAAATAATTCAAACGATTAAAAATATGAGTATCAACTCGGGAGATTTTTCTTCAATATCCGTCAAATCATTATATTAGTCTGAATTTTGCTAATAAAAACTTTTTCCGTGTGTCATAACAATTGGATAAAGAAAACTTAAATATGAGTGATGCCGGGGCAGATAAATCGGGTGGCAGGGGTGACTCGTTTGAGTCAATTGAAAGTGTTTACCTGGCATACGAAGCCGAGCTTTTAAGGTTTGCAAAGCGAATCGTTAAAAACGACGATGATGCGCAAGACCTTGTTCAAGAAGCATTTATGCGACTGTACGCAAATTTCAACACAGTAACACAGCCAAGAGCATGGCTCTATAGAACAGTGCACAATCTTGCATTAAATAAAAAGCGTCACGACGAGAAGGTAATTCCATTGAATGTTGGTTCAGATAATAATGGAAATACAAGTTTTGAAGATGTAGTTTCCGAAAGTCCGCTTCCGAACGAGATAATCGCGTCCGTTGAGATGGTTGAAAGGACAAAAGAGATTATCGGGCGGTTGAACGAGCGGAGTAAATTGGTAGTCCATCTGAAATTTTCAGAGGGTTTGTCTTATAAGGAAATCAGCGAAAAAACAGGGCTTTCGGTCTCAAACGTCGGTTTCATTTTACATCAAACATTAAAACAACTGGCAAACGAATTTAAAAACGCAGGTTTGTTGAAATGAACAACAGCGAAGAAAAACGTGATACCCGCGAGAAACTCGAAGAACGACTGATAGCGTTGTTACTTGGCGAGGTTGACGATAAAGAGCGGGCTGAACTTGAGCGACTGATGCGGGAAAACCCCGAGATTGCCAGGTTTTATAGAGAAATGGAGCAAACGGCTGACCTAATCCGCAAGGCGTGTGTGGTTTCATCAAAGGAGGTTAACAGTCAGGAAGAAAAAGTTCCTCAGGGGCTGTCAATTGAACGACGTCGTAAGTTGCTTGAATTTTTCAAAAAACCGCCTGTTTCTAATAAAAAAGTAAAATATGAGTGGTATCAAATACGGGGAAAATTTCTTATTAACTTTGCGTGTGCTGCTATTTTAACGCTGGTGTGTTTGATTAGCGGTTTGCTTTTGCCCGCCATGTCGAAGGCAAAAGCTAAAGCGGGGCGAGTTTCTTATCTTGACTTTAAAAGCCATGTTGAACTTAAAAGACAATTAAGAGAGACGGAAGGGGATAAAAAACAACAGGCGGAGATGGCTCAAGCAGAAGGACTTGAACAAGCACCACAAACCGCCGGGGGGGTATTAAGCCAGACTTTTTATCGTCAGGAGGATTTTAAAAAACCAGCATCGCAAGCCGTAGATAGCCTGGCAGTTGCGCAACCTGCCGGAGTGGCTGGAAAACCCGTTTCCGGTGACGTAGCCGGTGGTAGCAGTTTTGCCGGTGGAATTGGTGGAGGCAGAGCGGCAGTTAGCGAAAGTCTATCAAAGAATGTGGAAACGCTCGGGCGGCGAGCACGATATGCATCTGAACCGCCCGGGGGGTCACCACCAGCGAACATACCAGCAATAACGCCGCCGCCAGCACAACCGATGCGCCCTTCCACGGCAACCGCTTTAAAGTCTGAAAGACTTATGGAAACACCGGCGACGCCAGCAGCCGCTTTCGATAAAGCGCCCGTGCTTGGTGATAAACCGTCTCTTGGCGTTGAATTCTCCAGACCAGCGGGAGATGAAACTGCTACAAGAGGAACTACGACCTATGGGAATGCAATTTCTGAAGTGGGCGAAAAGCGCGCCTATTACTTTGCGTACACACCGGCAAAAAATGCGCTGGATGATGCCAGTGGAGGGCGAGTGGAACCAGATAAAGGGGATGAATTGGCCTGGAAGGATGAGGTAGCAAAAGAACTTTATTTTGAGGACAGCAAACAAGTAGTCAACGGCACCATTTCATCTTCAAAGATTGAAAAAGAGGCGTTGAATTTGCCGAAAGGAACGCTAACCGATTTGTCAGCAGTTGTTATGTCTAAACAAAAATCCGATGCCAGGATTCCAGGGGACAATGCCATGGCGAAAAAGTCTGCGGAAATAGAACAGAAAGTTGAACGTCGTCTCTTTGCAACTAATGTTTTAGCCAGAAAAGACACAGAAGGCGCTGAACTGCGGGACTTGCCGGCAGAGAAAAAACCTGCTTCATCGCCAAAACCAATTCAACCAGAAATACTTACCGCAGATAATCATTTTTCCACATTTTCTTTAAATGTAAGCGATGTTTCGTTCAAAACCGCTGCAGCCAGTCTTCAGAACAAGATTCTCCCGGAGCCGATGTCAATTCGAGAAGAGGAGTTTATAAATGCATTCAATTACAACGACCCGGCTCCACCATCCGGGGCAAAAATTGGCTTTTACTGGGAGCGGGCGCGTTTCCCGTTTGCGCACAATCGCGATATTGTTCGTTTCTCTGTGCAAACAGCCAGTGCTGGAAGGAGTTTGAATCGTCCGATGAATCTTGTAATTCTGCTGGATAATAGCGGCTCGATGGAGCGACCTGACCGCATAGCGATTATTTCTGAGGCAATGAAAG
>JAOADO010000069.1 GCA_026417275.1 Verrucomicrobiia bacterium | reverse complement strand
ATGAGAACGCTGTGGGCAATCCCTTTGCCATGTACCGTAAGCCCATCAGCCAGAAAGCCTACGACAGCGCGCCCATGCTCAGCGAACCCGTCAACCTGATGGACATGGCGCCCTATGCCGATGGCGCGGCGGCGGTGGTGCTCACCCGCCGGGAATTCGTACCCGACTCGGTCAAACATCCGCTGGTCAAGGTTTCGGGCTCCTGCGTTGCCAGCGATACCCTTGCCCTGCACGACCGAACCGATCCGCTGGCATTTGATGCCGCCAGACTGTCGGTCGAAGGAGCCTGCCGGCAGGCGGGCATTCTGCCGCAGGATGTGGACTTCTTTGAGTTGACCGATTCCTTTTCCATCTACGCCGTGCTTTCGCTGGAAGCGGCGGGCTTTGCGCCGCGCGGCGAGGGCTGGAAACTGGGACAGGACGGCTCCCTGCGGCGGGACGGCAAACTGCCCATCCTGACCATGGGGGGCTTCAAGGCGCGGGGCAATCCGCTGGGCGCCGCCGGAATGTATCAAATCGTTGAGGCAGCCCTGCAGTTGCGTGGCGAGGCGGGGAGCAACCAGATTCCCAATGCGCGCCGGGCGCTGGTGCAGAATCTGGGCGGTCCAGCCTCAACGGCGGTGGCGCACGTGCTGGAGCGGGTCAACGGATGAAACCTGATAGGTTTTGATAGGGTTTCAGGCGACAATGATAGCCATTGAGAGAATGGCAGTCCTATAGTCAAACTTGAATGAGTCGAAAAGAACACGGCTTAATGGTCCGAGAGAAAAGGAGTAAGAAAGATGGAAAATCCACGCCATTGGAGAATTCGCAAACAGCGCTACGCCCTGGTGGGCGAGGTGTGCCCGCACTGTGAGGTCAAAATCTTCCCCCCACGGGATGTCTGCCCGAACTGCGGCGGCGAAGCCAAGACGCAGTTTACCTTTAGCGGTAAGGGCACGGTGTTCTCGTTTACCGTCATGAACGACGCTCCCGCGGGCTATGAGAAGAACCTGCCCTACGCGGTGGCGCTGGTCAAACTGGAAGAAGGTCCCATTGTGACCGCGCAGTTGACCGACCTAGGGGATCAGCCGGTTCAAATCGGCATGCCCGTGGAGATGGTCACCCGCCGGATTCGGGATGACGGCGATGAAAAGGGCATCATCGTGTACGGGTACAAGTTCCGCCCGGTGATGTCCAGCGCCCAGTAAATGAATTCGTGAGTCATTGATCGCGCCTTCTGAGATAAGGAAGGCGCGATTTTTTTATCCATTGATGTCGGATACCCGCAATAGGTTTGACTGGCAAGAAGGGGAAAAATACGCGTTTGAATGGTGTATGGTTTCATCAATTGATGATCCGGTATGGTTTGTGGGCTGATGATTGCTGGGGTGGGCGCTGCATAGATACCCTCTTGAAGAACAGGGGGGATTATTCGCCCTTGTTTCTTTCTCGATTTCGCCAACCATTTTAGGGACAAACATTAATACACTTGACTTTTTATAAGTTCAGATATAAAAAAAATACCATCACATAAAATTTTTTCTGATTAAATATCTTTGGCAGTTCAGATAGCGAGGAAAAACAGCCTGATAACATCCTTCTTGGGACAGGCTATGCAGTAAACCCGAAGTTTGTAAAATAATAGTTGGCCCGCCCCTTGCAAAATAATCTAATCTTTTTCATCTGGTAGAATCAGGTCATGGCTAAAACAAAAACTCCCGTAGTTGCTACATCTGAAAAAATCGAAGTCGTGCGAGATGGCAAAGGTAAAATCTGGAGTCATATTCGCCAAATATGGTTGGATGAAACACCCGAAGAATCGGTAAGGCAAAGTTATTTGCTCGTTCTCGTTAATGAATACGGCTTTACTTTAGAGCAGATGGGCGAAGAACTGGAAGTAACTGGACGCGGTTCAGGCCACGCCCGTGCCGATTTTGTGATTTGGCGTTCCGCCGAAGATAAAGCCCAAGGAAGGAGTCCGCTGATTATCGTTGAATGTAAATCTGACAACGTGACAATCAGCGTCAAAGATTATTTTCAGGGCGATAATTACGCCAGATTGACAGGTGCAAAGTTTTTTGTAACCCATAACAACCGAGAGACAAAATATTGGCGTGTGATACATGATTCCATGCCGAAATTTCCCGAAGAAATCGAAAACATCCCGCACGCCAACGACAGCGACAAGGATATTGAAGAATTACTCTCGAAACTTAAAACGTTCCGAGAAGATGAGTTTGCGAAACTTCTGCATGAGTGTCATAACGTTATTCGCAACCGCGAAAAGTTAGACCCCGCCGCCGCTTTTGATGAAATTGCAAAAATCCTGTTTGTGAAAGTTTACGTTGAGCGGGAATTAAAAGCCAAGCGGCAGCGTAAAAATATATTCAGCACGGAATATTTAGATGAGCAGCTGGGTGACGACCCGCTTAACGATTTATTTGATAAAACCAAACGTTTTTACGCAAAAGACCAGATTTTTAACGACTCAGACCGCATTAACCTGAAGCCCGCCACAGGGCGCGAGATTGTTCGCCGCCTTCAAAGATACAATCTTTCGGACACTAGCGAAGATATAAAAGGCATTGCGTTTGAACGATTTTTAGGCAGGACGTTCAGGGGCGAGATTGGGCAGTTTTTCACGCCGCGCACCATTACCGAATTTATGATTCGCATGGTAGAGCCGAAAGAAGGCGATGTGATTTGCGACCCTGCCAGCGGTTCGGGTGGATTCTTGATTCGCTTTTTTGAAATCGTACGCCAGCAAATTTTAGCCGACGCAGACAGGCAATATCAGGAATACAAGGCTTCTTTGGAAGGCCAAAAGCTTTCCGCCGAGAAAAAAGCTGAGTTGTTACGAGCCAAACATGACGAAATTCAAGCCACGCTTGACCAGAGTAAAAAAGGCTCTCGTTTGTGGAATCTGGCGAATCGCTGCATTTATGGCACAGACGCAAATGACCGCATGGCGCGTACCAGCAAGATGAATATGATTATGCACGGCGATGGCCATGGTGGAGTCCATCACCACGACGGCTTTATAAACGTAAATGGAATTTTTGAAGGGCGTTTCGACATCGTTCTCACCAATCCCCCATTTGGCGCAAATGTGGAATCGGAAGACGTGATTTTAGAGTCGGAAGTCACTGTCCCAGATGATGTTTACAATCGGTATAAAGCCGATTACGGGCAAGCGTATGTGGAAGCGCAAAAACGGGTGCAAGCCGCCATAGGAAAACCCATTGCCAGCCTGTTTGAGTTGCCAAAAGGTAAACAGAGCAAAATCAAGACGGAAATTCTTTTCATTGAGCGTTGTTTGGCGTTATTAAAGCCAGGTGGCAGACTTGGAATTGTCCTTCCCGAAGGCGTGTTCAATAATCCGTCTTTGGCTTATGTGCGCGAATTTTGCGAAGACCGCGCTTTTATTCGAGCAGTCGTCAGTTTGCCGCAGGAAACATTCTTTTCATCGGGCGCAAGCGTGAAAGCGTCTCTCTTGTTCATGCAAAAATTCAGCGTGGAAGAACAGGAGAAATTCAATCAACTTAAAGCCCAAGCCCGCGCCGAAATTGATGCAAAGTACGCGCCAGAGATTGAAGCCGAGACCAAACGATTAAATGCCGAATTGGAAGCATTGAAAGCCGAAAAGACCAAAGAAGCCAGCGAAAAACGCAAAGCATTGAAGAAAGAACTCGACGCTTACTTGAAAGCAATGGAAGAAAAGAAAACGGTGGAAGCGCGCGCCTTGCTCAAACAGCGGTTTGATTATCCCATTTTCATGTACGAAGCCGAAAAAGTGGGGATTACCGCCACAGGTGAACCAGACCAAAACGAACTTTTCCCTAATCCAAATCAGCCGCCTGATTGTGAAAAGACCTGTTTGGAACTGTATGAAGAATTTAGGAAAAATCCCAAAGCCTTTTTTATTCAAGGTGACGCAGAATGAGAGGGCGGGCTTTTGGCATTTTGTTTAAAGACTTGCGCGATTATTGGGAAGTGCGTTCTGTTCGCATTTTTCTAATGAATCGCTGCATGTGGGATACTGTTAGATTGGGTGAAATTTGCCAGTTGCGTTTTGATGTAATTCCAGAGCAAGAAATTCAAGAAGGCAAGATTCAACTCCTTGACCGAATTTCATTCGATGAAGGCAAGGTTTTTTCTAGCAAGCGTACTGCAACCAAAATGACACAATATCGGGCAAAACCTAATGATATTGTTGTCTCAAAAATAAATGCCCGTAAACGTGCTATTGGTATTGTACCTGAAGGAAATGACATTGGAATAACGATACATTTTCGCGCCTTAATTCCAGACACAAGCAAAATTGACATCAAATTTCTTTGGTTGGCTTTGAGAAATCCTTTTTGCACAAATCAATTTGAAGTTGAGACAGGCGGAATTGGGAAAGGTGAAATCAGCGAAGAACGGCTATTGAATATCCGCGTTCCATTTCCGCCGATTGACGAGCAAAGACGAATTGTTGCCGCGTGGCAACAGGCGCAAGCCAAAGCCGCCCAAGCGCAGGATAGGGTTGAAAAATTAAAACAAGAAGTTATGCAACGGATTTTAAGTGATTTGGGTTTACCAACATCACAGAAAACGAATCAAAAAAAATATTTTGCTGTTTGGTGGAAAGATATTTCCCGCTGGGGAGTTAGTGCCAATTCGCTAAATCAGGAAGTTAGTGTTCATGCAGGACGTTATCCAGTTG
>JAOADO010000068.1 GCA_026417275.1 Verrucomicrobiia bacterium | reverse complement strand
TTATTCAAAAGAAGTAAAACCAGCGGTCTCATATTTCCAGATTTTGAACGAGCCGGTTTACACAAGCTACGCACTGCCCCGTCAATTCGGTTACACGCTCGATGATTACCTGAAACTGCTAAAAGCCGCTTATGAAAAGATGAAATCCGTAAATCCTGAATGCAAAATCATCGGCGGCATTAGCGCAAATTTAGAGGCAGGTTTAACCAGAGAGTTCATCACACGCGGCGGATTAAAATATGTTGACGTCTTCGACGTTCACAACTACGACCCGCCGCGTTCAGCCGAGAGCTTCGAAGACTCATTTAAAACGGTGAGAGACCTCATGATAGCAAACGGCGGTCTTAAACCACTATGGATTACTGAGTGGGGATGCTACGCGGACGACGACCCGCCATTTCTGCCTTTCATAGCGGGAGATTCTGCGATGAACCGAAGCCGCTGGCAATCCGAACGCCATGCCACTGAACATATCGTTAAATACGCTGCAGTCGGTTTTGCCTATGGATTAAGAAAAATATTCTTCCACGCAGGCACGTGCGGCCCGATAAATGGACAGGACGCCGGCGGTGTTCTTTATGAATACGGCGGCACCCCGCGCAAGATGTATCCGGGTATAGCGGTTTTCACAAAACTCGTAGGCGTGCCGGAAGAATCCTTAGATATAATTAAAACAAAAGACACTCTCTGTTATATATTCAAACGCGCAAATAAATACACTGCAGTTTGCTGGTCTACCTCAGGAAAACAAGTCACGTTAACCATTCCTCAAAATGTAGAACTCTACGATATTATGGGAAATTTTATTTCGAGCAACAGAGCAACAATTTCAACCTCGCCCATTTATCTGTCAGCAAAAAACGTCTCTCAAATTAAAAAAATCTTTGAGTAAAAAATTCCGCCACGCTTTGTATAAAACTTCCCATCCAGAGTTTCGCGTAAAAAACGCAGAGTTTCAAAATTAAAAATTTTGCCCGGAGGCGCTAAAAAATATTTATCTTCCAATCTCAACAACACTTGCATCCAGATTGCGAGGATGAACCGCTCCTGTCATTGTTAGAACTGCAACAACAAGATGCATCTGTATCCTTTAATTTTTCACCAAGAGTTTCCTCAACAATCTTAATGATATTGTTTAAACAACATTTGCCCTGCGGATTTGTTTCTACGCATCTTGGTTTACCCTGCTTGCATTTAGATTTCAGTTCTTCGAGAAGACGCGATTTGCCATGGCGAAGCGCATCCTCCTGAATCTGTCGAACAGTATAACCGAAACAATAACAAACCTTGCGGTCGGGTTCTTTGCTTTTCTGAAACACAACGGTTTTTACCTGGTCTTTTAAAATTGTCTCCACTGTCTCAGGATTATAATAGACAACCACGCAGTCCGGCGTTGCACAAAACCTGAACCTGTCGAAAGTCTTTAACTTTTGTTTGATTTCAGGTTTAACCAGCGATTGAATGGTCTTTGCAGGAACCTCATCGCCTTCTTTATTGCATCCCGGACAGAGCGCGTTTCTTTCCATATGACTCAATAATTTACGGTTTAATTTTTTGATAAATTGCCGGTAGTTTTGTTTTATATTGTTCAGTTACCTGCGTCTCCATTTCAGCAAGCGGTTTCACAGGTATTAAATCCATAACCTCTGCCGGAGACAACCCAGACTCCAGCAACGTCCGCGTCGAACCGCATACCATCCGTTTCATCGCGACCGAAATTTCCTCGTCTGTCAATCCAAACCCGGAAACAACCTCACGCAAAGCCTGCAACTGGAACCATAAATACGTTGGTCCCATCGCGCTCAAGATTGCGTATGCCTCCAGTTTTTCTTCATTAACCTCCGGACACTCCCCGAGCGGCTCCAACAAACTTTTAACTTCAGATTTATCCGCATCAGTCATGGATTGAGAAAAGCAGACTGGATTGAATCCAGCGCCTATGATTGACGGGGCATTAGGAATTACCCGTACAATCCTGGAAAACCCATTGAGCAGTTCTCCAAGTTTTTTAATTGTAAACTTTGGCGCAAGCGAAATTAACAACGCAGATGCCGAAACTGCCCCTTTAATCTGTTCGCACGCCCCCGCAATCATTGGCGGATGAACAGCAAGAAACACAATATCTTTTCCTGCCGCCTCCACGTTATTTTGCGACGTCTGAATATCAGGAAACTTCACTTTGAGTCTCTGTAAAACATCCTGATTCGGATCGCATACGACAACATTTGTTGGCAATTTGCCGGACTTTTGCAAACCTTCTATGAAAATGCGGGTTATCCGACCACCGCCAATAAAACCAATCGACTTGTGATGCATAGTGTTTTCCTTTTATTTTGTGGGTTAATGTTGTTTTTCCTCTATTTTGACGATTCCACAGATTCTTGCAAAATCTTTTTAATTTCTGCAACCGATGGCACCTTGCCTGTCACTTTCACATTTCCATTTACCACAAGCGCAGGCGTCATCATCACGCCTAATGCCATAATCTGTTTAAGGTCAGTAACTTTGTTGAGTTCAAACTCAACACCAAGTTCCTTTGCCGCCTGTTCAGCAAATTGCGCAAGGGTTTTGCACTTTGCGCAACCAGGTCCAAGAATTAATATTTGCATTGCCATAAACTTCTCCTTTCAAAATAATGCTCCGTAAATTAATCCGGTGATTGTGGAAAAAATAATCACTAACACCACGTAGGCAACGGTTTTGCCAGTACCCATAATGCTCCGTAGGACAAGCATGCTGGGAAGGGACAAAGCCGGACCGGCAAGCAACAACGCAAGCGCAGGTCCATTGCCCATCCCGGAACCAATAAGCCCTTGCAAAATCGGCACTTCCGTCAATGTCGCAAAATACATGAACGCCCCAACAACAGAGGCAAACAGATTAGAAACAAAAGAATTCCCCCCCACAAGTTTCTCAATAAAAGCGTTTGGAATGACCCCTTCGTTCCCTGGTCTGCCAAGAAAAAATCCAGCCGCCAGAACACCAAGCAATAACAGCGGCATAATCTGCTTTGCAAAAGTCCACGTAGAATAAAACCACTCCGATGGCTCTCCTTCTGTTTTACTTGTAATAACCCCTAAACAAATCGCCCCAACCAGAAACGCCGCTGAAGGTTTGTCGGGAAACATCAACGCAACCGCCCCGGTTAATAACGCAGAAAAAACAACATGCAACGGCTTAAGCCCAATCCACCTCCATAAAGTCAAAGCGAATAATACAGAAAACATTGCCGTAATTTTCCATTTATAACTCCAGATTACGAACCAGAATCCATTCATTTCATCAGGCTTCCCCCAGTTGGCAAATACAAGGATACCAATCATAGTGGCAAAATAAATCGCAGTTTGCCAGAGCGGACGCTCTGGATCGGCAGTACCCATCTGCATTGCGCCCGCTATCTTTTCTTCTTCCTCCTTTCTGTAAAGAAGATGCATTAAAAACCCGATAATCACACTGAACGCAATCGCCCCAACTGCTCTTGCAACGCCAAGTTCCAAACCCAAAACCTTCGCCGTTAAAATTATTGCAAGGGCGTTAATCGCCGGACCTGAATACAAAAATGCAATCGCTGGACCAAGCCCGGCTCCCATCTTCCAAATTCCGCCGAACAACGGAAGAACAGTGCATGAACAAACCGCAAGGATTGCCCCGGAAACTGATGCCACCGAGTAAGCAAGAATCTTATTTGTCCCGGCCCCAAGGTATTTCATCACGGACTCCTTGCTGACAAACACACCAATCGCTCCAGCAATGTAAAAAGCAGGTATCAAACACAAAATCACGTGCTCGCGCGCATACCAACGGACAAGTTCAAAAGACTCTCTAACTGCATTATCAAACCTTGGCGTTCCAACAGGTAGAAAATATGCCGCAATAAAACCTGCAGCAATCAAAACAAGCGTTTTCCATTCTGTTTTCCAATCAAAATTCATTTTCTTTTATTGCTAATTAGCAAAATTATTAATTGTTCTTAACTTTTTCAACACTCATCATCGTCCAGGACATTATTTTCGAAACTTTTAGAACACCCTCATTGATTCCTTCTGAACCTCAACAACGCACTTGAAAAAATTTATAACGCACGGCGTTTTAACCCTGTAAAAAATATTCAGACCACGTTTTTCCTCCTCAATAATGCCAGCGTTTTTTAGAACCGAAAGATGACGCGACACCGTTGGCATCTTCACATTCAACATTTCCGTTAACTCACAGACACACCGCTCTCCGCGAGAGAGTTCATCAACAATAAACACCCTTACCGGATGCGCCAGCGCTTTAAAAACCCTGGCATGTTGCTCATATTTTTTCCTATTAAAATCGCCCATCTTATTTAAATTTAGTTAATTAGCAAAATATGTCAAGCATAACCTCCCACCCACATCCCTGCAATAATCAAAAACAACACAGCCTGTCACAGATTTTACAGGTAAAAACTAAACCCAAACCTTTATAATTCTCTCATCAAAACAACCAAATCACAGAACTACTAACCCGGAGTTTTTCAACAGGACAAAAATTTCCCAGAATTTGGCTCTGCGGCGGCAAAACCCTCCTCAACCCAGAGGGGCAGACTCCATCCCAAACGTTTTCGTTGGGAGGACTCACGCTCCAGCATGATGATTATTTCTCTGGATGGCACTGCTTATGCAGAGCCAAAATTATGGACGACCAGAAAATCGACCCACTCCAAAACAACCTCAAGTGTGCAGGCAAAATCCTCCAAAACAAAATCGAAACAACACCCTATAAACACCACAACAAACACCTACCAGACACATTCACAGAAACCCC
>JAOADO010000067.1 GCA_026417275.1 Verrucomicrobiia bacterium | reverse complement strand
ACACAACCACGGTCATCGCAGGAGACATCGTGCTTGTTAAAGAGCAGGCACTCGATGCAAATAATGATGGACAGCCGGATGCTCCGTTTACGACCCAGCAATTGACCACTGGCGCGGTGCCGGGAACAACAATTCTCTATCGAATTACTGTCCGCAACCAGGGTACAGCGCAGGCAACGGATGTAGTCGTCATTGATTCAACGCCAGTTTACACGACTTATGCCGGTGGAGCATCCACTTCAAAGGGTTCAGTCACTCAGGTCCCATCGGTTGGCGCAACCGGTACACTTAAATTCACAATCGGAACACTGAATCCTGGAGAAACTGCCACGATCACATTCAGTGTGAAAATAAACCAATAATCAAACGCCAAATGATGTATCTGGCGTTTTGAATGTCAGGAACGTCTGGGGCATGGCGAGGGCATGGCGCCATGCCCCGCTTCCTGAATTGTTGAGTCCACGCAGAAATACCATATCCCCATTTTAAAAGGGTAAGCGGTGGCTTATAGCCATAAACATAATTGCCGCAAGTGGTTTGCCTTGCGTTTGATTCTGGGCATTTTTGCGGGATTATTGTCCTGCAACCTGTTAACGCAAGAAATACCACCATCTGGTACGCTGATTGTTAATCAGGCGGATGTTATTTACACTGATCCTTCAACATCCTTGCCTGTTGCGGTGAAATCTGATTTGGTTAGCGTTCAGGTCGAGACATACGAGCGGTTTACTTTGGTTTCTGACCACACCCTAATTTCCATGCCAGGCGAGAAAATAGAATTTCCTCACACACTCATCAATAATGGGACCATCCCGATTAATATCACGATGGTTTATTACAATCTTGGAGGAGATGATTTTGATATTGCTAATCTAAAGTTATTTAAGGATTCAAACGGGAATGGTCGTTATGATGAAGGGGAACCAGAGATTCAAAGCGGTTCGAGCGGCAATATAACCCGCAACAGTCTTGAGCCAACTAGACCGCAAACCAGGTCGTTAACTTTAAATGTGAATGAAAGAATTAATTTTGTCCTAACCGGAATTGTTGGTTCTGCAGATGCGGGCAAACAGGCAAAAGTGGCATTGATTGCTTATAATCCAACGATGACGTTTAGCTTTACCAATATTGATACTGTGGTTGTTGGGGCGGCGTTACCGTTTGCGATTTCAAAAGCGGCTTCAATAACCACTGGAGCGCCTGGCGATGAAATCAGTTATTCGATTACTTTAACACCAAATACTTCGAGCGACTTTTCCTTCAACATTACAGTTGATGGGATGGTTAAAAAGGCGGTAATTGTTCGCGATGTTATTCCTGCGAATACCCATTTCTCAGCAATTGTTTCATCATCTGGCGCTACAGCATTGTATCATTTAAAGGGAGCGCCTCCGCATACTTATATTTCATCAGAACCTGCTGACCTTTCAAACGTTGACGCAATTGCGTGGATGCTCACAGGTTACAGTAAAGGCTCACCGATAAATTTAAGTTTTAAAGTTCGCTCTTTATCCAACGCAAATGGAACAATAAGAAACACGGCGGAAGTATATTACAGCGATGGTATAAGCCTGCCGCCGGTGCTTATAAAATCCACTCCTGTTGATGTGGAAATAAAAGGCGCTGAGCCAAAGATTGAATTTTATCAGAACAATCTATTTTCGGCGACCACAGTCAGGACATATTTAGGTTCACCGCTTTACATTCAGGCAAACGCTGCGGCATGCAATCTTTTGCCTGATGTAGTGGAGTCCAATCTTGTCACGATAACGTCCACTTTGACGGGCGATAAAGAGACATTCTGGGCGATTGAAAGTGGTCAGAATACCGGACTGTTCAGAATTGATGGAATTCCAACAGAATACTCTTCGAGCGGGAAACCTGGAGATGCTATTCTTCAGAGTGTAAAAGGCGATACATTAACCGCTGAAATGACGGGATGCGGAGCGGCTAGGGTTACTGCGGATGTTCTAGTTTCCGCCGCTGGTGTTGTATTTGATAGCAAGAATAATCAGCCTGTTGCCGGTGTCCGGGTGACTTTGTATGACCCGGTGAGTGGCGAAATGGCGTTAGTTTATGGTGCGGATGGAGTAACTCCAGTGCCAGCATCGGTTGTTACTGGTGCTGATGGTACATATGAATTTCCATTTGTAAGACCTGGCTTATATCGAGTCGTTGTTGAGCCTCCGGCAGGATATGTGGCACCATCTCAGTTATCTGCTTCAAGTGTTCCTGCAAACCGCAATGTTCATTCCCAGGGGTCATACAGTATCGTTTTCCGTATTACTGGCACAGGAGCCACGATTAACTTTGATATTCCGATTGACCCAGCACCCGCAATTTCAACAGGCACAGGATTATTCGTGCGCAAAGGTGTTTCCCGAAACATAGTTGAAGCGGGCGAGTTCGTCGATTATGCAATCGAGGTTAAGAATGTTTCTGGGACTGATTTAACAGATGTGACTGTCACAGATATTTTGCCTTATGGGTTTATTTATGAAACTGGAACGACTCGGATTGATGGAAATACGGGCAGTGAACCCCAGAAGTCAGGTGCCAATATTATTTTCAATGTTGGTGTGCTTTCTGACCAGAAAATCGCAAAGATAACTTATCGGGTGAGAGTCACGCAACATGCATTAAAAGGCAACGGGATTAACAGGGCTGTGGCAAAAGGAGGCGGTTTTTTCAGCAATGAAGCATCTGTTCAAGTAAGGGTTGAACCAGGAGTGTTCACGGACAAAGGCGTAATCATTGGCAAAGTTTTTGTGGATTTAAATGACAATAAAGTTCAGGATGACGGGGAACCTGGAGTTCCTGGTGCCCGACTGTACATGGAGGATGGTTCGTTTGTTATAACTGATAGTGAAGGCAAGTACAATTTCTATGGAGTTACTCCCAAAACTCATGTGCTCAAAGTTGACCCGATTACGTTACCCAAAGGAGCAAAGCTGGTGGAACTTTCCACGAGAAATGCGTTTAGTCCGGGGACGCGATTTGTGGATCTAAAGAATGGAGAACTCCACAAGGCAGACTTCGCAATTTCTGGTTCTTCCACAAATATTCTGAAGCTCATTGAAGAGCGTAAAAAACTGTTAGAAAAACATGGCGGTGAGATTGATTCAGCTGTTAGCGTTCCTCTGTCTACGGATGGCTCGGTTGTATTGTCTGGAGATTTAAAAGCACAACCTGCGAGTGGAATTAAAACAATGGGAACAAATGCCGTTCCATCATTGACAGGTGATATGACCAAGAGTTCGGAATCAATGGCAAAGAAAGAAAAGGTTGAGGATAAACCGCAATTGCCATATGTTCCTTTGCTCCCCGAAGGGACGTTGAACAACGACAATTCACAACTGTCTTCTAAATTTATTCTACCTTCGCGTCCAGCTTCTCTTGAAAACGTGATTTCAAACTTTGATAACATGCTTGATTTTATTGATTTGAAGGATGGAGACGCCCTCCTGAGTCCACAAATTAACGTCCGCATTAAAGGCGTTCTGGATTCCAGATTTGAACTTTTCCTCAACGATGAAAAAGTTCAGGAAAACCGTATTGGAAAGAGAATCAAATACGCGCCAAGCCAGATTGAAGCGTGGGAATACATTGGCATCAATATGAATCCGGGAACAAATATTTTAACGGTTAAGATGTTTGACCAATTTGGAAATCAGCGAGGCGAAAAGAAGATTAGAATTGTTGCGCCTGATAAATTAGGAAAGATTAAAATTGTTTTGCCTGAAAAAGCGTATGCGGATGATCCTGAACCCGCTGTGATTAAAATAGAATTAACTGATTCAAAAGGGATGTTGGTAACTGCGCGGACTCCGCTTACGCTTGAGACTTCTCTTGGAAAATGGGACGTTGAAGATCTCGATAAAACTCAACCTGGTGTCCAGACATTTATTGAGGGTGGTAAAACCGAGTTCAAACTTATTTCGCCTATAGAATCTGGTGATGCTAAAATTGTAATTAGCAGTGGCGCTATCAGGGAAGAGACGGTCCTCGCATTTATGCCCAGATTGCGCCCAATGCTTGCGGTCGGCGTCATCGAAGGCGCCATTCACCTGAACAAAGTTGGTTTGAGTGCGATTACTCCTGTGAGAGAGCGCGATAGTTTTGAACGTGAATTGCGGAATTTTGCATTCAAAGCCAACGATGGCAAATTCTACGGTGGCGGTCGAACGGCATTCTTCTTAAAAGGCAAAATCAAAGGCGAGTATCTGTTAACAGCGGCTTATGATTCCGATAAGGATACAAAGGAAAGGATGTTCAGAGACATCCAGCCCGATGAATATTATCCGGTATACGGAGATTCATCTATCAAAGGCTTCGACGCACAATCCACGAGTAGGCTGTATGTGAGAATTGACCACAGAAAGAGTTATCTACTCTATGGCGATTACAACACAATGAGCCAGAATCCAGAAGTTGTTTCACTTGGTAATTACAATCGGAGTTTGACAGGCATACGCGAGCATTACGAAAAAAAGAACATTGTTGCAAACGTCTGGGCAAGTTACGATTCTACAAGGCAAATGGTCGAAGAAGTTCCTGCAAACGGCACCTCTGGTCCGTATTTTCTGAATATCAAAGATGGTATTGTAAATAGCGAAAAAGTGGAGATCTTGACTCGCGATAGATATCAGCCATCGGTTATTTTGAAGACAGAACCAATGTCGAGATTCACGGATTACGAATTTGAACCGTTCACAGGAAGAATTCTGTTCCGTAAACCAATACCCAGTCTGGATTCAAATTTGAACCCGATTTATATCCGCGTTACTTACGAGCTTGACCAGGGGGGAAGCAAATTCTGGGTTTATGGCGCTGACGCGCAGGTGAAAGTTACTAAGAATATTGAAGTCGGCGGCACAGCAGTGAGGGATGAAAATCCGTTTAACAGATACGAGCTTTACAGTGCTAACACCACTTTAAAACTTGGCAAAAACACCTACATAATTGGTGAAGTGGCAAGGAGCAATGATGAAATTATCGGATCCGGTAATGCAGGCAGAATTGAACTCCGTCACAGGGACGAAAAAACGGATGTAAGGGTCTATTACGGTCGTTCTGATGTTACTTTCAGCAATACCACGGCTATGTTAACATCGGGGAGAATCGAAGGCGGTGCGAAGATTACTCACAGAATTACACCAACCA
>JAOADO010000066.1:373-5286 GCA_026417275.1 Verrucomicrobiia bacterium | reverse complement strand
CCCTGAGAGTTTGAAGAAATATGATGGGGTTATTTTTGCGAATACCACTGGCGACCTGCCTTTGCCTGATCGTCAGGCTTTTCTTGATTGGATAAAAGAGGGACATGCTTTTATTGGGATGCATTCAGCGAGCGACACATTTCACGGGGTTAAACCATATATTGAAATGCTTGGGGGAGAATTTCAGAGTCATGGGGCGCAGGCTTCGGTGGATTGCATAAATGAAGACAATCAGCATCCTTGTTGCAAACATCTTAGTCAGCAATGGGGGGTGTTTGACGAGATTTACATCATGAAGAATTTTAGTCGCGACAATGTGCATATGTTGCTTTCGCTTGATAAAGAGCCGAATAAGAAGACCCCCGGGTATTTCCCGGTTTCATGGTGCAAGGAATATGGAAAGGGCAAGATTTTCTACACGTCGTTGGGGCATCGTGAAGATATTTGGGACGATGATACGCCGCCGAATTTCAAACGCCAGAATCCTCCAGAAGTAAGCAAGGCGTATCAAAAGCACATACTTGGCGGGATTAAATGGTCACTTGGGTTAGAACCTGGCGATGCTAAACCACAGACCGCGAAATAAACAACTATAAATCAAATTTAATGACGAAAATGAAGACGAGAATATTTATATTGCTTCTGGCATTGTCTGCGATGGCGGTTGTTTATGCCGCTGAAGATGATGGGTTTCAACCGTTGTTCAACGGGAAGGATTTGACCGGGTGGAAATTGAGGAACCCGAATGGCAAGAATTGTTGGGTGGTTGAAGATGGAGTTTTAAAGAATAAACTTGCGCCCGGCGACCACGGCACAGACCTTGTGTCTGAGAAAAAGTTCAAGAACTTCACGATTAAATATGAATATATGGTTCCGGAAGGTTCAAACAGCGGTTTTTACCTTCGCGGCAGGTATGAAATCCAGATTCTCGGGGATTACAAGAGTGGGAAGACCGGCAAAGGCGGTAATGGCGCCATTTATGCATTTAAAGCGCCGGATGTTTTTGCATCAAAGCCTGGCGACCAATGGCAGACTGTTGAAGCCACAATCATTGGCAATAAGGTTACCGTAATTCTCAACGGACAAAAAATCCATGATAATGTGGAAGTGCCTGCGCCGACCGGGGGAGAGCTGGATAGAAACGTGGACGAGCCTGGTCCAATAATGCTTCAGGGCGACCATGGCGCTGTAGCGTTCAGGAACATCAAGATTAAAGAACTGCCCTGATAGGTTCTGGTCAGGTGCTAAGAGTATTTAAGGTGTTGAATTGCCCTTCTTTTAAGAAAGAGGGGCAATTTTTTTATCTAAATAATTGCCATAAAATAGAAAATAGCTCTAAAATAGATGGATATGAAAACGAATTTGGAATTGAACCGCAGGAATTTTTTAAAAACAGCGGCTGTTGCCACTGTTGGTGCAATATCAATGACGGAGATTGTTAAAGGCGCTGAAGAGAACAAGCAGATTAATCTTGCTTTCGTGGGGTGTGCGCATATTCACACGCCAGGATTTATAAATCTCCTTAAATCTCGAAAGGATGTAAAAGTTAAATATGTATGGGACCACGATAAAGGGCGAGGAGCCCGTCGCGCCCGCGAGCTGGATGCGGTGAGCGTGGAAGACCTGAATAAAATCTGGGAAGATAAAGAGGTTGTTGGTGTTGTGATTTGCTCTGAGACGCAGTTGCATGGGAAACTTGTCGGGGAGGCGGCAAAGGCAAAGAAACATATGTTTGTGGAAAAACCGCTTGGAATCACAGGCGCTGAAAGCAAAGAGATGGCGGCAGCTATTGAAAAAGCGGAACTGCTTTTTACCACTGGATATTTCATGCGGACGGATCCAAAACATATTTTCTTAAAGGAGCAGATTCAAAAGGGCGCTTTTGGAAAGATTACACGTGCGCGTGGGTCGAATTGCCATAGCGGTTCGCTCGGCGGTTGGTTTGATACTGAATGGCGCTGGATGGCAGACCCTAAGATTGCTGGGGTTGGCGCTTTTGGTGACCTTGGAACGCACTCGCTTGATATCCTTATGTGGCTTTTAGGAGATATTGAATCCGCCATTGCTGATATAAAGATTGTAACTGGAAGGTATGCGGATTGCGATGAGACTGGCGAGGCGCTTTTGAAGTTTAAGAGCGGTGTGACAGGCACTCTTGCCGCTGGTTGGGTTGACGTTGATAACCCGGTAACATTGCTTATCAGCGGCACGAATGGACACGCGGTCATTGTAAATAATGAGCTGTATTTTAAGTCTGACAAGGTGCAGGGCGCCGATGGCAAGAAACCGTGGCGGGACCTGCCGCCATCTCCGCCATTGCCGCTTCACCAGTTTGTAAATGCGCTTGCTGGGCAAAAAGATATGCCGCTTGTAACACCGAAAGAAGCCGCGGCGCGTGTAAGCGTTATGGAGGCGGCTTATAAATCCGCTAAAAGCGGCACATGGGAGAAGGTTGTGTAATTTAAATTGGTTGGTTAAAGAACTATAACGGAATAAAAATTCTTTCCGCTCCTGCATGTTGTGTTGCAATGCAGGAGCGTTTTTATTTTTAACAAGGCATTTTCTATTTATTAGAATTGTGTGGATGGTCGATAGAGAACGCAATTTGATTTTGGGATAATATGTTGGGGAAATGTAAGTTGTGCTGAAGAGCAGGGTAGATGCGGAGCTTATTGTATGAATTAAAAAGATTTAAAATCCGTTGATAGTCTGTTAATAATGAATGTCTAAATAACAGAAAGATGTCTTCGCTTGCGTCGGGGACAGTGAAAAATAAGGTAACGAAAAGCGAATATGAAAATTACGATAATCGGGACGGGGTATGTGGGGTTAGTAACCGGCACCTGTTTTGCGGAGGTCGGGCATAATGTCATTTGCGTGGATAATGATTCTGAGAAAGTTAAAATTTTAAAGAGCGGAGGGATTCCGATTTATGAACCCGGGCTTGAAGAGTTGGTCAAAAAGAATGTTTCTGAAGGGAGGCTTCGGTTTACGGACTCGACGCAGGAAGGCGTTGAAAATTCGGATGTAATTTTCATTGCTGTGCCAACGCCGCCGCTTCCAGATGGTTCTGTGGATATGAGTTTTATTGAAAAAGTGGCGCGTGAAATTGCCACACATATGAAGTCGTATAAGATTGTGGTTGATAAGAGCACTGTGCCTGTGAGAACCGGGGAACGGGTTGCCGAAACGATAAGACGCTACAATAAAGCCGGGATTGTTTGCGATGTTGTCAGTAATCCGGAATTTTTGAGGGAAGGTTCTGCGGTGCAGGATTGTCTTAAACCGGAAAGGGTTGTGATTGGGGTTTCATCTCCTCGTCCTGCGCAAACAATGAAAGAAATTTATGCTCCGTTTAACGCCCCCATAATTATTACGGATATTAATTCTGCCGAGCTTATCAAACACGCCGCCAATTCGTTTCTTGCGATGAAAATTTCTTATATAAACGCTATATCTGTTATCTGCGAGGCGACAGGCGCGGATGTGGTAGAGGTGGCAAACGGGATCGGGATGGATTCCCGTATTGGAAGGCAATTTCTGGATGCTGGTATTGGTTTCGGGGGGAGTTGTTTTCCGAAAGATTTGAGTGCTTTTATAAAAATTGCCGAAGAAGCAGGCTATGATTTTGGATTGTTGAGAGAAGTTCAGCGGATTAATGCCGAGCAAATGGAGAGGTTTGTAAGAAAGATTGTTGATACGCTGTGGGTTCTTAAAGATAAAACTATTGGTGTTCTTGGTTTGTCTTTTAAACCGAACACAGATGACGTTAGAATGTCTCCTGCCATTGAACTTTGCAAACGACTTCAACATTTGGGTGCAAAACTTCGTGTGCATGACCCAAAGGCTATGGAGAAGGCAAAAGCTGTCCTGACCGATGTTACTTATGTTGACGATATGAATGCGGTTGCCGAGGGGTGCGACGCAATTGTTATTGCGACAGAGTGGGAGCAATTCAAAAAATTAGACCTTGAGCGCGCAAGAAGAGTTATGACGCATCCAATCATGTTCGATGGGCGCAATGTGTTTGATTCCGATGAGATGGAGAAACTCGGTTGGATTTATAAGAGCGTTGGCAGAAAGTAAAATTCAAACGCTTAATGATTCATGACGCAACAAAGAATTGACGGCGGTAAACCTGAGGTGGAAGTTTCTGCGGGGTTGATTTTTAAAAACGGCAGACTCCTTATTGCTCAGCGACGCAAAAACGATTACATGGGAGGACTATGGGAGTTCCCTGGCGGTAAACGGAATTCGGACGAAACGTTCGAAGAGTGCCTGCGGCGAGAACTTCGTGAAGAGCTTGGCGTGGATGTAAAGGTTGGGGAGCTCCTCTGGTCAATGACTCACGAATATCCTGAATTGAAAGTTCATATTCGGTTTTTCTTTTGCAGTTGCGATGAAGGCGAGCCTGCGCCAATCGGTTGCCAGGCTCTCACGTGGATAAATCGCGAACAACTCGGGCAATACAAGTTCCCGGAAGCCGACGCAATGCTTGTCGACCTGCTTTACTCGCTTCCTCAATTGTGGGAGAGAAGGTAATATTGACGCGTGTCGCTTTGTGTTGGGTATGAAAGGTTTTCTGTTGTTCAGAGATATGGTTGATTCATAAGAAACAATTGTTCATGTTTTATCTTCCTTCAATTACAAAACTTTCGCTGTGTGAATTGAATTCTGGAGCATACATACACTGGATTGAGGCAATGCCAGTCTGGTATTTACCCTTGTGCTGAACGCGCGCTGAGTATTCGAAAACGTATGTTCCTTTTGGCAAATAATGGATGAAGAAGTGGCTTGCAGTGTCGCGCGTGCTTTCGTAATAAATAAGACCGTCCTGGTAACGGCAGCCGGAAATAACATTTACTGGCTCAACGCCGCTTGGACGCTGGTCTTTTAAGTGAACGTATTCCATG
>JAOADO010000066.1:0-363 GCA_026417275.1 Verrucomicrobiia bacterium | reverse complement strand
CATGTCGCGGTCGACGCGGATTTCAATTCTGACCACGAGTTCATCGCCGACATTGACAGTGTCCTTTATCGGCACAAGAATCTGTCCGGTCCTGCTACTTTGTTTTATGAAGAGAGATTTTTTAATTTTAAGCGGTGTGCCTTCGTATGGTTTTACTTTGCTCATGTCTTCAAGATACTGCCAGTGAACGCTACCCCAGCTGATGCCGGAGTCGGTTTTCTTTACAATAATATTCGCCATTGATGGTTTAATTTCGTTTGCAGTGAATCTCTTTTCGTAAAAGCCGGTGCCAGGTTCAACACCTGAAGAACCAGCTGGTAGCTCACCTTTTGTTGTTTCGACTTCTGGAGTAACATTTATTGC
>JAOADO010000065.1 GCA_026417275.1 Verrucomicrobiia bacterium | reverse complement strand
ATTTGAAACATTATAGATTTATCCTCGCATACCCTCCTCAAACATAAAAACTGATAAACAACACAAAAAAACTAAATACCATCAAATAAACCAGCCTCAGATGGTGATATCATCTATAAAAAAATCTCCTGGAATATTCAATGCTACAACAACTCTCCACATTGCAGAGTCTGACAAAATCCCATCTATTGAACCACATCCCCCAAAACACCACTGTATCCCAACCCGCTCAATCCATTCCACTACCAATCAACTGCAAAACCTGAAATTATGAAAATTTTCTCAAAAATGTATTCTAAACATAAAATAAAAGTGATATAGATTTTCCAATTTTTGATAATCACCTCGTAAAAAACGAATTCCCAAATGGTAAAATTTCACGCGTCCAAACTTAAAAATCCCGCTTTTAAGAAGCGTTTTCGCTATGGAAAAGGTTTAAAAAAATAAAGGGTAGCCCTTTTTTGCGGCTACCCTTCCCCACAGGGATCCCAACCCTCATTCAACCTCACTCAATAAGGAATCGCGAATGATTTGCTTCCATTATTGAGGTCAGATGCCTTGGCATGTTTTCTAAAGACCGATTTATAAGTCAAGCATCTGAACACTCACATCGCCATGGAGAGTACTTGCTAGCGTTCTTCTGCTTGTTTTATTTCCATTCGTTACTTTTAAAAAATGCTCTGTTTTACGCCATTCCATGCATTGCATGGTTTGACTGTCAAAAGTGCTTGTTACATCGCCCTTTTCCCAGAACATGCTTCAGGAAAACTACTTAATATTTCAAAAAACATTCATAAACGGACGTTGTTACGGTTAATTTAAATTTTCATATTTTATGATAGCACGTTTTGTGCCAAACATACAATTATTTGAAATATAAACTGTTCTCCCCTTTTGCAGGTTAATAAAATATCTTAACAAATCTATGATGAAAACAAGAAAATTTCCTGATAATTTTATCAACCAACAGAAAAAACACGGAGTATTTACCAATCTTCAAACTTATTAATATACAAGTTTAAACAATTGATTTGCATAATTTAACCACTCCAATATAAATAAACTATGCAAAAACGAAAGGAACGGAGAGGCATCTTTGCCGGTGGGAACTGGATTGTTGACCAGGTAAAAATTATAGATGCTTATCCTCACCCGGAACATCTTGCCAATATTCTAAATGAATCTCAGGGGACAGGCGGAGCGCCGTATAATGTGCTTGTTGACCTTTCAAAACTCGGTGTTGACTTCCCCCTTTTTGGCGCAGGACTTGTCGGGAATGACGCCCTCGGGAAACGGATATTCGACGACTGTAAAAGATTTGGCATTAATACAAAATATCTCCATAAAACTGATAAAGCCCCCACATCGTACACAGATGTAATGACCGAGAAGGGAAGCGGAAGAAGGACTTTTTTCCACAACCGTGGAGCAAACGCACTATGGGATGCAAAGGATATTGAATTTGGAGAGTTAAATGTAAGGATATTTCACCTTGGTTATCTTCTTTTGCTGGATACTTTGGACAAAGAAGACGCAAAATTTGGCACCAGAGCGGCGCACATTTTCCACAGGGCGCAAGCGGCAGGTATAAAAACCAGTGTTGATGTAGTCAGCGAAGACAGCGACCGTTTCCCAAAAATTGTTCTACCTGCTTTAAAATATATTAACTATTGTATTTTAAACGAACTCGAAGCCGGTCGAACCACGGGCTTAAAAATCCGCCAAGACGACGGAAACCTGAACATTGAAAATTTACGTCCAACAGCCGAATACCTGTTCAAACACGGAGTAAAAGACCTCGTTGTGATACACTTTCCAGAAGGGGCCTATGCACTGGACATTAATGGAAATGAATTCTGGCAGGGGTCAGTGAATCTACCTGAAAACTATATTGCCGGGACGGCTGGCGCCGGAGACGCATTTTGTGCCGGTACTTTATTGGGATTACATGAGGGATGGGATATACAAAAATGTCTATCCACCGGTTCGTGCGTGGCGGCAGTATCTCTCTCACACCCCACATGCACAGAAGGTATAAAACCGCTCAAGTCATCCCTTGCAGTTGGTAAAAAATACGGTTTTAAAAAAATTCCGAACAAAAAATAAACATGGCGGTGGGTGGTTTATATACCTCAATCATTGAAAGAGTATTTCCTGAACTTTTCTGCAGGGATGCGCCTCAAAAACCCTCCGAAAAGCTCCTGCAGGCTATCTGGTATCATCAACGAATAAAACGGGCTACACTCAGGACTGCCACAGGGGAAAAACTGCGTGTTTTGCATCCTGGGTTTTGGAATTGCGAGAGCGGTCCAGATTTTAAAAATGCGGTAATTCAATTTGGTGGAGAAAAACCTGTTCAGGGCGACATAGAAATTGACACAAGACCTAGCGATTGGCGAAGTCACTCGCATGAATCAAACCCTGAATACAAAAACGTTATTCTTCATATTGTCTGGGAACCGCCAGATTTGACCGATAAAAGTCTTCACAATATTCCCACGCTTTATCTTCAGGAACACCTTGAATCTCCCCTTGCTATTTTGGAAGACAACGTTGGGGTTGAACCTGGCGTGGACATACCCGTCAGTATTGAGGGGATTTGCGCCAGGATTTTTAAAAAATGGAATAGCGAACAGATTAAAACATTCTTAGAACACGCGGCTCTGTTTCGTCTTGAACAAAAGAGTGTTCAAATTACCGCAAGGGCGCACGACACAGGATGGGAACAGGCTTTGCTCGAGTTGCTATTTCGGTCTCTCGGCTATAAAAACAACATCTGGCCATTCCAATGCATAGGGGAAACGTGCCCTTATATTCTCGAAGTAAAAAACGGTTTTCAAGACGTATCCAGCGCCGAAGCACTTTTGCTTGGCGTTTCAGGACTTCTGCCGGATGAATTACCGCGCGTGGACAAAGAAAACGATAATTACATCCGCGCGTTATGGGATTTCTGGTGGCGCGGCAGGGGCGCGCTTTCCGATTACATTCTCCCGTCGTCTGTATGGAAATTCAGCGGCATAAGACCTGCCAACCATCCGCAACGGAGGCTTGCACTTGCCGCCAGGTGGCTATCCGACAAACAATTTTTTAATAAACTCCGTCGCTGGTTTGACAACAACAACAAAGATTATGAATCCCTGTTTCTAAAACTGCTCATGACTACAGAAGACAATTACTGGAACTGGCACTACACCATTAAATCAAAGAAACTCTCTTCGCCGAAACCGCTTATCGGAGGAGAACGGGCAACAGACATTGCCATGAACGTTGTTCTCCCGTGGTTTCTTGCCATTGCCCGCTTCGGCAGAGACAGCGACGCGGAAAAACGGACGATAAACTATTATCTTAATTGGAGCCCTGGTCAGGACAATTCGCTCTTGAAACTTGCCCGCAAACGATTTTTCGGAGCCAACGATGCTGTACACATATCCACGGCAGCGCTACAACAGGGCTTGATTCAAATCGCGAAAAATTTCTGCGAAAACTCAGATTCGCTCTGCTCAACCTGCATGTTGCCATATGAAATATCTCGCACCGAATTTGACAAACTTTTGTATGAAACCGGAAAAACAGCATAACCATTCAAACCCCATCCTGGAACCTCTTATACTGATTACTATTCTATTGTTTCTTCCGATTTTCTGCGGGACTTCTCAAACCGTGGAAGAAAAAAATCTGGCTCAAAAAAATAGCAGTTCCGGCAACGAGATAAAACGATTCAGAGTAATCCCGCCGCCGGAAGATATTGTAAAAAAACTGAACCTCTCCAATTTTTATAAAAAGTACTGCGATGCCGATGGTTTACCAATTGTCGCATCGGAAAAAGTTTCCGATTATGCCCTGATGGAAGCCGCCTGGATTCTTACAAATATGATTGGGCACAGGCGCGACATAATTGAGGCGATTGCGAATGCCCGCGTTCGCGTCGCAGTCATGGCATCTGAAGAATATACAACAGATATCCCGGAGCATTCAGATTTAAAACCGAAAGACTACTGGGACAGACGCGCCCGCGGTCTCGGGGCAACACGAAGACGCCCTGCCGTAAGTTGCGGCGAGGAAAATCTGCTTTCATATCGTGGCGACCCATACGCAGCGGAAAACATTCTTATTCACGAATTTGGACACGTAATTCACGAAATTGGTTTAAGAACTGCAGTCCCTTCATTTGAAGAAAGACTAAAACGCGCATTTAACCAAGCAACTGAAAAAGGACTCTGGAAAAACACCTATGCTGCCACGAATCCAAACGAATACTGGGCGGAAGGAGTTCAATCATGGTTTGATTGTAACAGACAAAACGATTCCATCCACAACCATGTCAACACCCGCGAAGAACTCAAACAATATGACCCAGAGCTCGCAAAATTACTTGAAGAAGTTTTTGGAGATAAAAACTGGCGATACGAAAAACCTCAAAACAGAAAAGAACAACCCATTCATCTAAAAGGATACAACCCTCCGGAAGACAAAGTTTTCCGCTGGCGCACCGCCACGCAGAATAAATAAAAAACTATCGTTCATATAAACTATAAAGACGAAACCAGTTTTTCTCCTCACCATTATGACAAAACGCACCCCTTTCTGTCTCAATTCAGCGGCTGACAACTTCTTTCTGGTATTATGGAGTATTTAGTGCAATAATTCTTAATTGTATTATAAATTTTATGAAAAATATGAGGTCAGACATTGTTAAAAAAGGTTTTGAACGGGCGCCACACCGCAGCCTCTTGTGGGCAACAGGCGCAATCGAATCAGAAGCGGATTTTGAAAAACCGTTTGTTGCAATCTGCAATAGCTACACAGAAACAATTCCCGGTCATATTCACCTTAACGAAGTCGGGAAATTAATTAAAAAATTCGTCCGTGAAGCCGGGGGAGTGCCATTTGAATTTAACACTATCGGCATAGACGATGGCATAGCCATGGGACACAGCGGAATGAAATTTTCTCTGGCGTCGCGTGAGTTGATAGCCGATTGCGTTGAATCCATGCTACAGGCGCACTGTTTCGACGGTATGATTTGCGTTCCCAACTGCGACAAAATAGTTCCAGGAATGCTCATGGCGGCTATGCGAGTTAATATTCCCACCGTTTTCGTAAGTGGTGGTCCTATGGCGGCTGGGCTTTCTCCATCAAAACAAGCCGATGGCATGCCTCAATCTGTAGAAAAATATTCAGACCTAATTTCGGTCTTTAAAGGAGTTGCAGAATATAAGGCAGGCAAACTTACAGAGGAAGAACTAAAACTCCTCGAGCAAACTGCCTGTCCAACCTGCGGCTCATGTTCAGGCATGTTCACCGCAAATTCAATGAACTGCCTTTGCGAAGCGCTCGGAATGGCGTTGCCAGGC
>JAOADO010000064.1 GCA_026417275.1 Verrucomicrobiia bacterium | reverse complement strand
TCTTTATAAAATGTATAACACATTCCACAGCAGTCCATCTCACGCAAACATTGCCTCTGGCAATGCGGAAAAGAAAACAAGAAAATGGGAAGGCAACGCTGACCTGCTTGCGCTTTTGAACGGTGTAATTCAGAGTGGAACAAACAGAACCATCTTCATCTATGATAACGTGGACATTCCGCAAATGATTAACATGCTCGCCGCTCGTGTTGTTACTGGAGATATGGATTGTTGCCATAAAAATTACTATCTATACCGCGATACCACAGGAACTGGCGAATGGCAGGCATTCCCGTGGGACGTGGATTTGAGTTTTGGACGTCGATGGATTTCATCTCTCACTTATTGGGATGATACAATGGTCATAAACACAGACATACCGGTTGGCAGTAATAATGGATTGTTCAACGCGCTCTATACAACACCAGAGATTAGTGATATGTACTGGCGAAGATTAAGAACCTTGATGGATGAAATTCTTCAACCGCCAGGTACTCCAACAAATCAACTGAAATTTGAAAAACGAATTAACGAACTCACCTCAATTATTGCGCCAGATGCCGCGCTTGACCTCGCAAAATGGGGAACTTGGGGCAACGGCTCCGCCCAATCCACATGTTGCATCCAGACACAACCACAAGCCGCTGACATTATAAAAAATACGTATTTACCACAAAAAAGAACCTATCTTTTCAATACAATGTCAGTAACATCAGGTGGGAGAATCCCCCTCGCTCAACCAGCAAATATTAGGCTAAATTTCGGCACGATTGATTTCAATCCAGTTTCAGGCAATCAAAACGAGGAGTTCATCCAGATTACCAATGCAAATTCCTTCGCTGTTGATATTTCCGGCTGGAGACTTGATGGTGGAATTCGCCACATCTTCAAGCCAGGAACGGTAATTCCCTCCAACGGCGTGTTATACGTTGCCCGTGATGTAAAAGCGTTCAGGGCTCGTCAGGTTGCTCCAAAAGGCGGAATGGGATTATTTGTTCAGGGTAATTACCAGGGACAACTCTCTGCACGCGGCGAGGCAATCATATTACTCGATAAAAATGGAAACTTTGTGAATATAACATCCTATACACCGAGTCCGAGCCTTGCTCAACAATTTTTGAGAATAACGGAAATAATGTACAATCCTGCCCCCGCGGAATCTGGCGGATACGTTGATGAAGATTTTGAATACATTGAACTAAAAAACATTGGAAACGCACCGATTCCTTTGGCAGGTGTGAGATTTATAAACGGGATTTACTTTGATTTCTCTACATCCACTATTAAGACGCTAAGTCCTGGAGAATACATACTTGTGGTCAAAAATATTGATGCCTTTATTGCGCGATATGGCACCAATTCTTCGAAAATTGCTGGTACTTATACTGGCTCTTTAGATAACAACGGGGAACGAATTCTGCTTATTGATGCGAGCGGAGAAGAGATACTAGATTTTTCTTACAACGACAATTGGTATAAAATCACAGATGGTCTTGGATTCTCGCTTACAATCGTGAACGAATTTGATGAACCTGACACCTGGAATAATAAATCGAACTGGAAATCTTCCGTTAGTGTGAACGGCTCACCAGGAAGCAACGAGACAATGCCGCCTCAAATTCTGCCGGTGATTATAACAGAAGTTTTGTCTCGCTCCGATAACCCGCCACCATCTGATACAATCGAATTGCATAACCCGAATGACTCCGCAGTTGATATCAGCGGTTGGTATTTGACCGATGACTTCAACACACCAAAGAAGTTTCGAATCCCGAACGGAACCATAATTCCACCAAATGGTTTCATAACATTCGATGAATCATCATTCAATCAGGTACCTGGACTTTCCCCAAGTTTTGCACTCAGCGCAGATGGCGATGAAGTTTACCTGTTTTCCGCTGACCCAAACGGCAACCTCACCGGTTATTACTCAGGCTTTGAATTTGGAGGTTCAGAAAATAACATTACCATTGGCAGACATGTTACAAGCGATGGGAAAATTCACTATGTGGCACAAAAAATTCCAACACTTGGAACAAACAATACAGAACCGTTGGTTGGTCCAATAGTTATCAGCGAAATCATGTATAATAATCCGTCAGATTCAACCATGACGAATTTCGGCACCTACATTGAACTTGCGAATATATCATCAAACACGGTAAATTTAAGAATTCCTGGGACTACAAACCAATGGCGATTAACAGACGGTATCGAATTTGAATTCACAACGAACATAACAATCCAGGCCAACGCGCGAATTCTTGTTGTGGATTTTGATCCCGTTGGTGAGCCAGAAAAATTGAATAAATTCTGCCAGAAATATAACTTGCCTGCAAACGCGCCAATTTACGGTCCGTTTTCTGGAAAATTGAATAACGCTGAGGACACAATAAGACTTGAAAAACCAGTATTCACTAAGGATGGACAGGTGATTTATGTCATTGTTGATCGTGTTGATTATAAAGACACTACGCCATGGGATTCCGCCGCAGATGGAATCGGTTTCTCACTCCAGAAAATTAATTTAGATAAATTCGGCAACGAACCAACCAATTGGATCGCTGCGATTCCCACGCCGACAACAGGAATTTCAAATTATCAACTGCCGGTTATTACTGAATCGCCGCAATCGCAAATTGTCTTCTTGCAGAGCAATGTGGTTCTTACTGTGAAAGCCATCGGGGATAATTTAAGATATCAGTGGCGTTTAGACGGAAGGAACATTGATGGAGCGACTAATTCTGCTTACGTAATTACTAACGCCCAATTGTATCATTCTGGAACTTATGAAGTTTGCGTATATAACCAGGCGGGGGGAGTTTCTGCATCGCCAATCGCTATTAATATTGTCATACCAGCAGCAATTCTATCACAACCAAAAGACGTTGCAGTTTTTCCTGGTGAAACTGCAACCTTTGGTGTGGCCGTCTCGAGTACCTCGTCTGTTTATTATCAGTGGCTAAAAAATGGCATCCCAATTCCAGGTGCAACAAACATTGTCCTTACAGTGCCATCAGTCACACACGAGGATGACGGCTACTACTCGGTACTGGTCACAGACAGAGTCGGAACCGTTGCCAGCGCGCCAGCGAAACTCACAGTTTTACTACACCCAGTATTCATGTTGCACCCAAAGACGGTGAATATAAATCCTGGCGGAACGGCAACATTCACAGCGCAAGCAATAAGCACCACACCGGTGCGATATCAATGGAGATTTAACGGAACTGACATTCCAGGGGCAACAAACACGTCAATCACAATCACAAACGCGCAACTGGAACAAGCAGGTATTTACACAGCAGTTGCAACCGATGACAATGGACCGATAGAAAGTGAACCAGCTGATTTGAACGTCCTTGTTCGACCTACAATTATTAAGCAACCAACTCCATCAAATTGCGTTGCAAGAGTTGGAGAAGATGTTTCTTTCGAGATTGGAGCTTCCGGACTGCTCCCTATAAGTTATAGATGGCGTCAAAATGCCACATCCATCACAAACATCATCATCAGAGGCACCAACTGCGTGTTCACTATTACAAATGTACAGTTCTCGCACGCTGGCTACTATGATGTAGCAATTACAAATCTTGCGGGACAAGCGTCTTCATTATCCTCAAGAACATATTTAACCGTCTATGAACCTATGACAAATATATTTGTTCGTCCAAGCTCAAATGCAACATTTAACTTTAACATTAAAGCAACAGCCGCCGCAACCATCCCGGCAAACGTACGGTTAACTTATCTCTGGTATTTTAATGAAACAAATCCTATACCTTATGGCACAACAAACTTTCTCACAATCACAAATGTCACATACGAAAAACAAGGACCATACACAGTCGTTGCCACAAACGCCTCCGGAACAATTGTAACTCAAACAGCAATGCTTATCATAAGAGAAAAACCAATTATTGTTAAATCGCCACAATCCGTAACCGCAAAGGTTGGCAATACGGTCGAATTCTCCGTAATTGCCGAAGACGCTGAACCTATAAACTACAAATGGTTCTTTAACGGTGCAGAAATTCCTTATTTAAATCAGCCGAAATTGATTCTTACGAATATTCAATCCACCAGCGCCGGGCAATATTATGTTGTGGCATGGAATAATGCAGGAACAGATACAAGCACAGTAGCAACTTTAACTATTCAATCCAGCGGAGATTCCGACAACGATGGCATGCCTGACGACTGGGAAATTGCAAACGGATTGAGACCTGATGTTGACGATGCCAATGAAGATAAAGACGGTGACGGTATGTCGAATATCGCCGAATTTATCGCCGGCACAAATCCTTCAGATAAAAATAGTATACTGAAAATCTCTTCAATCAGCATTGCACCAAACAATGAAGTTATAATTGAATTTGAGTCTGTACCAGATAAAGATTATCAAATCCTCGTTTCCACCAATTTTCTGGATAATTGGTCTGTGCTTACTAACATTCTGCGAACATCTACAAATAAAACCATCATAAAAGACTCTGAATCCGCAAATAAGAAATATTATAGAATTAAAGTAAAATAAATAAACATTTTGGAAAATCCCTTGCAACTGATTTTAAGATTTGAGTGTAAATTATTAATGAATTGAAACCTAAATAAAGTACTTTTAAAAACGGCAAAAATCTCCTTTTGACAAAGTTTAGATAATTTTAAGACTGATTCTTCCCAATATTTATCCGTATAATTATGTATTATATTTCCAGCAAAGATATTGTTGGATTTATTTTTTATTCACGAATTATTTTTTAATTAATTTGCACCAATTTGCTCTGTTAAAACGAAAACCGCGGCGCAAAGCCACGGTTTTCATCTTGTTTTTGTTAAAAATCAAATCGCTAAATTTTGCAGAAGCGCTTTATTGATTTGCGCCACCACCCCGATTACCCCTTCTGCCTTGTCCCTGACCGCCGCCCGCTCCAGGCGCTCCAGGTGCGCCCGCTCCAGGTCCGCGCATAAATCCAGGTCCTTGCATCATCATGATGCCAAATCTTGAATTAATCAACTGATCTTTTTGCTCCTGGCTCAACGATGGAGCAATTTCACCGAACGCTTTCGCGCGAAGAACGAGAATTTCAGATTGAATCTTTGCAACTGCATCTGCTTTTTCTTTTATTACCTTCTCATCTTGTTTAGCCGCAAGAACTGCTTGCATAAATTCTTTCTGCGCCGCCTGCAGTTTCTCGTTCAACTGATTGAACTGATCCTGTTGTTTTTCCATCGCAGTTCGTAAGGCTTGACGCTGATCGTCATTCAGAGTAACACCGAAACCGGCGCCTCTTCCCCCTTGACCTGCGCCACCCGCAGGCTGAGCGTTCACGTTTGATGTTATTCCTATCGCCGCTATCAGGGCAACTGCTATTAAACTTAATTTTTTCATAGTTTTTCTCTTTTTTAATTTTTTCCTGCTAATTAAATATTAGCTTTCGTAAATTTAGACGAAAA
>JAOADO010000063.1 GCA_026417275.1 Verrucomicrobiia bacterium | reverse complement strand
AACAGAGTCGATCTGGGTGTGCGCGGAACATTTTAATAAATATTAAACAGAGTTTGTGTTAGGGAGGCTGGGATGATGAATGTTCATTAACCGAGCCTCCCTTTTTTATCAACATGGAAGCGACAACGACTACATATACGGCAAATCAGCCAATAGAAACAAAACTGCACTTTCTGGATTACTGGCGAATAATCCGCGTCAGAAAGGCGGTAATCATTCCATTTTTCTTGCTGGTAGTGGTAACCGCAACGCTGGTTACATATTTCATGCCAGAAACCTATTCCAGCACGGCGCGCATCGAGGTCGAAAAAGATATACCCGATGTTGACACCTTCCAGATGCGACAGTATATCCAGCCATATGACCCATTCTTTATAACCACGCAGTTCGAAATCATCCAATCAAAGACCATCCTTTATCGTGTCATCGAAAAACTCGATTTGAACAGACGCTGGGCAAGAAGACTCGGGCTGGATAACCTTCGGACTGATGAAACATTTTTATTACTAAAAAGACAACTCAAATTAAGCCAGACCCGCAACACGAGTTTGATTGAAATAACCGTTTACATTGAAGGCGAAGAAAACAAGAACGAGGCGGCTGAAATAGCAAACGCAATCGCCGAAGCATATAAAGAATACCGTCTGGAAACCCGACTTGAGACCACGCAAAGGGGGCTCAAAGCATTGCAGGATGAATTAAAAAGAATAGAAGACGAAGTTAAAGATAAAGAAAAAACGGTAGAAAAACTTCGTCAACAACTCAATGTTGCAGAAATTGACCCCATGACCGGTCGTTCCTCCGGTTCGCTCGATGATGAAACTTTGCGCCGAATGGAGGCTTTAAGAAGCGAGGCAGAGGCTGATTATATTCAGTGGAAAACTCTTTACGAAAATCTTACAAACATGACTCGTGCGGAGTTAAAGCGCTCCATTGTAAGGGCAAAAGAAGATATAGTTCTAACAGGCTTAATAGAACAACTTGCCCAGGCAGAACAGAAAAAAGCGTCGTTAGAGCCAGATTTAGGTCCAGAAAACGTTGAATTACAAAAGGTTAACAAGTTAATTGAAACCTTGAACAATCAAATAGAAGAGCAACTCAGCGGAATGCTTGAAGGCTTAAAAGTAAGGGTTGTCTCTCTTGAAGCCAGATATAAAGAACTTGATACCAAGGTGAATGAAGCCCGCAAACGCAATATTATGAATGCTGAAAAATTCCGTCCATTCGTTTCAGCTAAAGAAGACCTTGACACAACGAAAAAACTTAGGGAAAGCCTCACATATCGAGTTTCCACTGAAATGCTCAATCTGAAAGTTCCATATTCATCTATTGTTAAGATTGTTGACCGCGCAGAACCAGGTAAAAAACCAGTTCTTCCAAACAAAGTACTCAATATCTCTCTGGGCGTAATTTTTGGATTAATCCTTGGCATTGGATTGGCGTTCTTTATTGAGTATCTCGATACGAGTGTCAAGACGATTGACGATGTTGAACGAGCTCTACAGGCGCCGGTGCTTGCGGTTATCCCGCAAAATGTAAGCTCGTTGCTCGATGAGGGTCCAGATAGTTCTCACGCGGAGGCGTATCGAGTATTGCGAACAAACATTCTATTTTCGCGAAAGAATCCCAAAGCAAATACTCTTGCGGTTGTTAGCGCTGGCGCTGGCGAAGGCAAATCCACAACAATATTCAACCTTGCCGTGATATTTGCTCAAAACGGTCATCGAATATTACTTGTTGATTCTGACCTGCGTAGACCGAGTTTGCATAAGATTCTTCGTGTGTCTAATTCGATTGGATTGACAAACTATCTATTGAATCAAAAAACCCTTGAAGAGGTTATTCAAACGACTCCTCAAGAGGGGCTTGACTTTCTGCCAAGCGGCAAACTGCCGAGCAGTTCGATGGGCATTTTGAGTTCGCCAAAGATGAAAGAACTCGTGGCTGAATTGAGGCAAAGATACGACTACGTGTTCTTTGATTCCCCGCCAATCATGGGGGTTAGCGACGCCTCAGTCCTTGCAAGTCTTGTGGATATGACAATACAGGTTATTCAATACCGTAGATATCCGCAACCGATGACAATTCGTTGCAAACAGATGGTGGAAAAAGTTGGCGGCAATCTTGTAGGAATCGTGTTGAATAACATCACAATGACATCCGATGCAAGTTATTATTACTATTACGGCGGCTACTACCATGACAGTTATAATAAGGTTGCGGATGACCAGATTATAAAATCAAAACCGTCGTCTAAAGATTCAAAGAAAGAGACAGAAAAGTCCAAAGATGCAAAATCCGAAGAGGTTTCTATTAAACAAAAATATTGATTTTGTGGAAAATGTAGTTGAATAATTTAGAAAATTTAATTTTAAAGGCGATATGTTAGGAATCTTTAATAAAAAGGGACTCGAAGGGTTTTTTCTTGCGTCAGTTTTAGCAGGGATTGTGTGTCTGTTTGTCGGTTGCGGTAGCGTCGGCACGCAGACAGAAATCTCTAACGAAGATTTAAAACCAGCCCGCACGAACTACGAAATTATTCAACCGGATGACACACTGGAAATCACTTTAATTTTACCAACAACGTCTTCGACGTCACCGGTGCCTAATCAACCAGTTGAGCAAAAGGTGAAAAGTGATGGGACTATTAATCTATATCTGATTGGCGATGTTAAAGCGGCAGGCAAGACACCTAAAGATTTAGAAACTGAAATTTATAATAAATATGTTCCTAAATATTTTACCCGTGCCACTGTGACAATCCGTCAGACAGGCAGATTCTTTTATGTGGATGGGCAGGTAAAAATGGCAAGCAGATTTCAGCATGTTGGAGAAATAACTGTTACTGGTGCGATTGCCGCGGCTGGCGGCTTCACAGATTACGCCAATAAAAAAGCCGTGAGAATAATCAGAAGCGATGGCAAAGTTCTAACGCTCGATTACAATAAGGCTATAAAAAATCCAAAATACGACCTCCCGATATATCCCGGCGACAGGGTAATAGTTCCCAGACGCTGGATGTAATTGACGGAAAATGATTCAAATTTCGATTGTCTCAGGGAAAAATTCAGGTAAAAAATTTGACCTGAATCATTTTCCCGTAATAATCGGCAGAGACTCAAAAGCCGATGTCATTCTTGACGATGATGGGGTGTGGGATAGACACTGCCAGATTTCTTATACATCGGATGGATTTTACCTTTCTTCGATTGAACCTGCGACTGTAATCCTCAATGAAAAGGTTGTTCAAAAAAAACGTTTAACAAACGGAGATTTGGTGGTCATCGGAGATGCCAGGTTCCGATTCTGGTTGTCCGAAGTTAAACCAAAGAATTTTATTACCCGCGAAGCCCTGATGTGGGTTGCTATAATTGCCCTGTTTTTCGTTCAGGTTTTAATTATTTATGAAATAATTCAAGTCACAGGTTAATCCGGGTCAATATCGGCTTACAAACAATATTCTTTCCCTGAAATTCAATGTTTATTTTATTGATTCATTTTTCCGAAATGCTAAATCAATATCATGTTAATCAAATGCACAGCCCCGATACGGATTTGCGACCTTGGCGGTTGGACTGATACATGGTTTGCTGGGACCGGCAAAGTGCTGAATATTGCTATTTTCCCTTATGTCGAAGTCCTTGTCGCGGCTCGCAAGAAAAAGAAAAATGAGCCGCAGATAACCATCCATGCGGAAAATTACGGCGATTCTTACAATATCCAGGCAAATTCAAAGTCATGGTCAAAACATCCATTGATTGAAGCGGCGTTCACTCTTTTTAAACTTCCCGAGGATTTGCGGCTTGAAGTCTCGATTTTTTCCGAAGCCCCTGCCGGTGCATCAACCGGCACATCCGCGGCTGTGTCCGTGGCGCTCATCGCAGCGTTGGATTACATCAGCGGCGGAAATCTGACAAGCCACGAGATTGCATCGAAAGCCCATTATGTGGAAACCGAAATTTTGAAACTCCAATCGGGAATTCAAGACCAACTTTGCTCCGCATACGGCGGCGTTAATTTTATTGAAATGAATCGGTATCCAGAGGCAACCGTTTCGCCAATTTATTTAAAGGAAGAACTTTCATGGGAACTGGAGTCGCGGCTATTGTTGATTTACCTTGGAAAACCTCATTCATCCTCCGAAGTTCATAAGACCGTGATTCAAAGGCTCGAACAGTCCCCCGAATTCAGGAAATATCTCGACCCGTTGCGTCTGTCGGCAGAAGAAGGTAAAAAAGCTCTGTTGAAAAGCGATTTAACCGCTTTTGGAGAAACAATGGTTTACAATACTGAAGCGCAAGCAAAACTCCACAGCGAATTAGTGGGGGAAAGGGCGCGGATGGTTATCGAAATAGCAAAAAAATTCAAAGCAATTGGATGGAAGGTTAATGGTGCTGGCGGTTCTGGCGGTTCTGTTACTCTTTTAATGGACGAGAACACACGCCACAAACACGCGCTTATTCAGGCAATAGAAAAGGCTCACAGCGATTTTAAAAATATTCCTGTTCGCTTAGCGCCTTATGGCTTGAGAAGATGGAAAATTTGAATTACAAATATTAAAACTTGATTAAAGTTTGAAATTTTTTTAGAAATTTAAGATTTTAATAATTAATTTAATAAAATAATTAGAGGAATAAAAAATATGGGCGCAGATAGTGGTCCGGTTAAAACTGTTGAGGCTCCGCCGTTGAAGCCTTTAAATTTGAAATCGAAACTTGCGGCAACTCCCCGCGGGATGCCGAAGTATTGGGTTAAGGTAAAAAATTCAGTTGGCGATGATGTGGTTCTTGCTGACCCTCGTGCGACTCGAGCATTGGTCGCATTGATGAATATTCATGCGGTTAATGGGGGGGCAGCATGTCATTGGGGAGGTCCCGCCGCGTTTGCCGAAATCAACGCCGCCATCCACGGCATCATGTTTTCCGTAAAAGACCGCGAATGGCATGAGGCTTTTAACTTTGTCAACGATGCCGGACACACCGAAAACGGCGTCTATGCGCTTCGCGCCAACTACGGGTTTGACGGGATGACTTTCGAAGACCTTAAAGGATTCCGTAGCATAACAAGCAAACTCACCGGACATGGCGAGTCCCATCTGAACCCACAAGGCGTCTTAATAAGCAACGGACCGCTTGGTTCTGGTCTGCCACAGGCACAAGGGCTTGCGATTGCGGATAAAATTGCCGGTCGCAACAGAGTCACGATTTGCACAGTTTCCGACGGCGCCGCTATGGAAGGCGAGGCAAAAGAATCGTTTGCGGCAATACCGGGGCTTGCGGCAAAGGGACTCGTCAACCCATTCGTTATGGTTATCAGCGATAACGACACTAAGTTGTCGGGACGTATTTCCAAAGATGCCTACAGCATGCAACCGACGTTTGAATCGCTCGCGCCCCTGGGCTGGAACGTGATTAAAGTAAACAATGGGCACGACCTGCAGGAGGTTTACCTGGCGATTGAACGAGCGGTCAATGAGGCAAAGGCTAATCCGAACAAACCCGTTTGTG
>JAOADO010000062.1 GCA_026417275.1 Verrucomicrobiia bacterium | reverse complement strand
GGCTATGCGAATTATATCCACGACGAACTCTGGGCAAAAGCACTTGTTCTCGGTAATGAAAAAATGAAACTCGCCATAGTTGTCCTCGACACATGCTTGCTGGACCAGGATTTCTGCGACCATGTAAAACGGATGATTAAAATAAACGCAGGCATTGAACCCGAAAACGTAATTGTTTCCGCGACACACACCCATTCGGGCGGTGCCATTTGCGGCGCTCACCTTTGCGAACCAGACATGGAATACCGATTGTGGTTGCCGACGCGAATTTCCGATGCTGTGGTTTTAGCCGTCTCAAATATGGTTCCAGCGGTAATTGGTTGGGCTTCAACAAATGTTGATGAACATGTTTTCTGCCGCAGACTCACTATAAAACCCGGCATGGTTTACACAAATCAACTGGGCGAGACAAACGACATTGCCAAGATGAACTGGGATTCGCCACACCCGGTTGACGACAAAGCATGTGGGCCTGTTGACCCTGAATTCTTTGTGGTGGCATTAAAAACCCCGCAGGGCAGACCCATTGCCGTTCTTGCAAATTATTCTCTTCATTATGTTGGTGGTGTCCCTGGCGGACATATTTCTGCAGATTATTTTGGAGCATATGCTGAGAAGCTAAAACGCGCTGTGGATGTGGACGATGGGAGAGCCGAATTCGTCGCAATTTTCAGCAATGGAACAAGCGGAGATATTAACAATATAAATCCGAAAGAACGGAAAAATCTAAAGCCATACGAGCAAATCAACAGGGTTGCCGAAGATCTTGTCGAGAAAACTGTTTATATGTTGTATTCCATGAATTATCGTACAAATGTGGATTTGCGCGTTGTTGTTGCGGAGGTTGAGGTCAAAACGCGAAAGCCGACTCCTGAAGAGGTTGAGGCGGCAAAGGCATTCCTCGGTGACCGCCCTTCATACGTTTTGCGAACATGGAGAGACAATTACGCCCGTGAGCAAGTGTTATTGTCTAAATATCCAGACACTGTAAAGGTTCCAGTCCAGGTTTTCAAGATTGGAGACCTTGCAATTGCCGCATGGGCAGGCGAAATATTTGCAGAGAGCGGACTCGAATTAAAACAGAAAAGTCCGATAAAACCGCTCATCAATATCGGTCTTGCCAATGGATATTCTGGATACATTCCGCCGCCAGAGCAATTCAAATATGGAGCTTATGAAACATGGAGAATGCGCACAAGTTTTCTGGAAACTAATGCTATTCCCGGGTTAATTGATGCGTATTTGAATCTGCTTGGAAAATTGAAATAATTTTAGCCCCTGAAATTAATCGGCATCTTTTCAGTTCTCCAGCGGAGCAAGCCTTTTGGAAATAAAAAGTTTATTCCACAAATGTTCAACTGGATAGAGCAGAGCGGCGAGAAGCACAAGTTTTTTCACATCGCCGCGGCTTACTTTTATTTTTCGTCCAGGGTCGAGGACTTTTCCAGCATACATTTCTTCTAATGTTTTGATGCCTATGAGCAGAGGCAAAGCAGTGACGAACCGGAGACGAAAATACCTTTTGGGAATACTAAAAACATAATCCCTGCCGCCTCGTAAATGTTCGAAAGCGAGTTTTAGATAATGGTTGTAAAGCGGTCTAAATTTTTCCTCATTGTTGACATCGAGAAGGTCCTGCGGACAAAGGTTGTGTTTTTTTAGACTCTGGAGTGGTATGTAACATCTGCCTTTTATTAAATCGAAAGGTAGGTCACGTAAAATATTTATTAACTGAAGTCCTTTACCGTAGCGCACACCGAGTTTTACCATCTCATCTGGAGACAGGTTTTGCTCGCGCATTACATGTAAAAAACAGATACGTGTCCAGAAATCCCCGACAGTTCCAGCAACAAAAAAAGTGTAATTCTCAAGTTCCTTATCGTCTGACAAAGGAACAATATTCGACTTATCGGCGCTGGAGAAACGTATTAAATCAAGTTCCTGTCCCACGGTTATATCATAGATGACTTTTTTAATGAGTTTTCTATCTTCAAGCGAAAAACTGTTATAAACACGAAGAACTTTTCCAAAATTTTCTATCAACGACTTTTCGTCATGTGAAAAGTCGGCTGCTTCAGTTTTAATGCCAAGTTCGTAGAGCAGGTCATTCATTGTAAACGAGTCCGCAAGAATGGCATCTCGAATATTTCTTAATGTTTGAATGCGGTTTTCCAGTGGAATGATATTGGTGTCCGCAATGGTGTCGGCAGCGCGCGCGATGAGGTATGCCACACTGATTTGTGGGCGAACTGAAGGCGGCAGAAAACGCAAAGTCAAATAAAACGAACGCGAGACGCCTTTGAGAATGGAATCCAGATGCCTGTCATAATTAAGATTTTTAGATGTTTCCATTCTGGATAAAATGGAAATTATTCACTCAAATTTTTTTTCCAGCGCACGATTTCTTTTTTGACCTGGCGAACCGCGGGTGCACCTGCGATGTTGCGCCGATTCATTGCTTTGTCAAGGTTGAACACGTCATAAACATCGTTCTCGATTTGTGGACAAACAGATTTAAACTCTTCGATGGACAATTTATCCAGCGACGTATGTTTTTTTTCTGCAAGACTGACGAGGGAGCCGACAATGTGATGGGCGTTTCTGAATGGCATGCCTTTTTTTACAAGATAGTCGGCAAGGTCTGTGGCGAGCAAAAGTGGGTCACTTGCCGCGCGTTTGCAAACATCTTCGTTGAATGTTGCGTCTCTAATCATGATGGTAAAAATCCGAACGCAGGACTTAACGGTGTCGGCAGTGTCGAACAGGCGTTCTTTGTCCTCCTGAAGGTCGCGGTTGTAGGTCATCGGGAGTCCTTTGAGGAGTGTAAGCAACGATGTCAGGTTGCCAATCACACGTGCAGATTTGCCCCTTATCAGTTCTGCGACATCTGGATTTTTCTTCTGCGGCATAAGAGAAGAACCGGTAGTGAATTCGTCCGATAGACGGATGAAATTGAATTCCGAGGTTGACCACAGGACGATGTCTTCCGCAAAGCGCGAAAGATGAACGGCATGTATTGCTGCAGCGGAACAAAATTCGAGGAAAAAGTCTCTGTCGGAAACTGCATCCATAGAATTTGTCGTAAGACGTGGACGGGAGTTAGAATCCACAAATCCGAGCAGTCGTGCAGTTAATTCGCGGTCGATTGGAATGGTTGTTCCTGCAATTGCGCCAGCACCAAGCGGGCATACGTTTGCGCGGTAAAAACAGTCGCAGAATCTATCATAATCGCGATCGAGCATTTCCACGTATGCGAGCATGTGATGCGCAAGCAGGACTGGTTGAGCTCGTTGCAAATGAGTGTAGCCTGGTATTATAACATGCAGGTTTTTTTCGGCGACTTCAATCAGCGTTTTCTGAAAACTGCGTATTTCTATGCACAGGTCAATTATTTCATCCCTGAGCCAGAGACGCATATCGAGACTTACCTGGTCGTTTCTTGAGCGTGCTGTGTGGAGTTTTGCGCCAGCTGGCGTTCTGCGTGTAAGTTCTGCTTCGATGTTCATGTGAACATCTTCCAGCTCTGGATTCCAGTTAAATTTTCCAGTCTCAATCTCGTTTCCGATTGCCTCGAGGTGCTTCAGGATTTCTTCAAGTTCAGTTTTTGTGAGCACGCCAATTTTATTAAGCATGATCGCATGAGCCATAGAGCCCATGATGTCATGCCTCCACAGTCGCCAATCAAATGAGATTGACTCTGTAAATTCCGCAGTTTCTTTTGACGGACCTTTTGAAAACCTTCCGCTTCTCGATATTGGTTGATTCTTCATCGTTTTGAACCGTTTAGGTGATTTTATATTCTTGTTTGCGAATGTTCAAAGTAAATCTGCGGTTGATTAATGGATATCAATGACAAGCATCGAGATAGAAATTGTATTTGTAAAGATATGAATTTTAACCTGGATTTTTCAGTTGTCTTATAATTCTGTGTGTTAAAGTGTATGTTGTAACATGATTGGATTCTTGCCTCATTTCACCCTTTTGCATGCGGGGGACAAGGTAATTCTCATCCGCGTGGCTGATTGGCTTGCGGCTTATATTTTTACTTTTTCATAGCGCGGTGAAGGCTCCATTTTCTGTGGTAGTTTTTTTGCTCAAATCTGCTTTTGACCATGCGGGCGATGAACTTTGTCACCACAGTCAAAATTTAAAAAAATTTATCCAGATACAAAGATTAAAAATGTCTTTTGAAAAATAGGCGGTGGTCAATTCGTTTTGTTTGGTGATAAGCGAGCGGAGGTAAATCGGTGATGGTTGGAGACTCCGTTTCGTTTAAAGTTGTTTTTGCCAGTTCCTGCAGTCTGGTCCAGCGTTCGCAATCCAGCGGCGGTGCATGAACAATCTGCCTTAAAATGCTCCGCCATTCGATTATCAATCGGTCAATGTCTCCGACGCCGATGATGCCGCTGGACCACATCATCTTCGAGTTCGGGTCTTTGTGAATGGCTGCTACAATCTGTTCGGCTCCAGCGCCGTATTCGAGAGGGACGCCGTTTTCGAGGTAGCCCGGGATGTTCTGGTGCCCGTAAAGCCGCTGGCAAACATAGGCAAGTCTTCCGCTCCATCTGTTTGAATCGCCAGAAAAACGGAAACCTCCCTCCAGGTTCGCAAGGTCATAGATAAGGTCTTCGAGCAAATACGTTTCATCCTCCACCGCTGCGGCAATTGCCAGTCCATCACCCTGCGAGAAGAAACTTGCAATCCTGCCGCGCAAGGTGGGCACACCGTTTTCGTCAATCAATCCAAGCCTTTTCCATAGAAGAACAGTTGCCGTCGAAGGCGACAATTTTTTGCAGGTTTCCACAAGACCACACTGAAGACAATCCAACTGAAGTGCGTTTCGTTCAATCGGTTTCCAGAGGGCAACATTGTAAGAATCCACATGAACTTTTAGGGTTTGTTCTTCGAGTGAAACAACTCCCATTATCCGCCAGTTTTCCTTGAACACTTCTATTATTGGCAGGCGCTGTTCAATGAATTTTTGTTTTATACCGCTCAACAATTTGCCATAAAAAACGCCCTTCTTAATCTCATTTCCAAAATAACCGGTCATGCGTCGAATCCACCGTACAATCTGGACGTGTCCCTTGCGGTCAATCTCGGCTATTGTGATTTTTTTTCCGTAGATTGTATTACCATCCGTGTCCTTGCCAATCTCGCATAACTCCCCGGGACCAATATCTTTCAACACTTCAGGAATTGTCAGGATAGAACGTAATTTTATTATTGGAACAATGGAAGACTCTTTATCCCCTGCCCTTTCGGATTCATTCTGAAACATAGAGGCGAATATTTGTTTCAATGGTCTTGGCTCCGATGGTCTCATCGGCTCCCATTCGCCCTTGCTGTTAAGAATTTGCTTGAAAGGTTTTCTAACATGACGGGCTCGTTCACAATCCGTTTTTAAACCGCACGGGACATCCGGGTTTTTGAGCGACTCTTCAACGCCAAGGTAAACCGGTTTGGATGTGAACAATTTTTTTTGAACCGCCACAGCCTGTTTGAACGGATCTTTGCCCTGCGTTGCCGCGCCATACATAACGTTTAAAAGCGCGTTCCAATCAACAAGCTCGCTACGGCTCAAGTAAGACGGATACGCATCGCGCAAGGAAATTTCATTTGGTCCCACAAGGACGTAGCCAATATCGTCAATCCCACGTCTACCGGCGCGTCCGAACATTTGAAGGATTTCATCCCCGCTGAGTAAAATTTCGACATTGTCGCGTTTATATGACTCGCCTGCAAGGGCAACACTTCGCAAAGAAAAGTTTATGCCTGCGGCAAGTCCCATTGTGGCAACCACTACACGC